>CAZYPV010000035.1:0-30925 GCA_964649515.1 uncultured Comamonadaceae bacterium
CGAATACTGTAAACGGACCCGCGCCGCTCAAGTCGTCTGCGAGTTCAGCAGCAACAACTGCGGTTTCCAAGGTTTCGTGAACTGGGCTATCTACAACAATATCTACTACCGTTGGAGGAGTGAGTACCGCGTCGATCACGTGAACTACACCGTTGGTAGCGTTCAAATTGGCCAATGTTACGTTCACACCGTTGATGGTCACCATCATCATGTCAACACCAACATTGATGTTTGGTCCTAACAAAGTAGGTGCAGTATCGCCGTCGTTCAAATCACCGGATTCAATGTTTCCTGATACCACATGGTAAAGAAGAATATCGGTTAATGCACCGTTTGGATCTGCAAGTAAAGCGTCCAAGGTTCCCGCTGGCAAGGCATCGAAGGCTGCATCTGTTGGTGCAAAAACCGTAAATGGACCGGGGCCAGATAAAGTAGTAGCGAGGCCGGCCTCAATGACCGCCGTCTCTAAAGTGTTGTGATCGTCGCTACCTACAACGATGTCGACAACTGTTTGTGCCGAAACTCCCAGGGACATCACCGCGAGAGCAAGAGTGTAAATGAATTTTTTCATGTGCGAAATTTTTGGTTTAATACTGTTCAGAACACGCTCACACCCAGTTTGTTTAAACTTATTCCAAAATACCTGAACAAGAATTGGAATCCAAGTGCAGGTGAATCTTGTGCAAAAACGATGAAAACCCTCGTTTACAGCGCTTGCAGCCACAACAACGAAACTTGCAAATCTTGTTTTTCAAGTCTGGAAAATTGGCATCTGTTAACAGAATAGCATCGTTTCATACCGTTCTCGCAAAAAAAAACTGTTCTCCAATTGAACAATTGTGTCTAAGGGTGGTTTTTATTGGCGTAGTGTGAATACACTGCATGATCGTAAGGTGTTTTAATCATTAATTTGATTTTGGACAAGCGGCCTGATTCGGGGGAATCAGGCCGTTCTTTTTTAGTAAATTTCAAGCATGGAGAAGGTTTCTATTTTTTGGCATCGAAGGGATTTAAGGTTGAACGATAACGCCGGTTTGCACAAGGCTTTATCATCAAGCGACCCGGTGCTACCTCTGTTTATTTTTGATCGAAATATCTTAGACAAACTTGAGCAACGAAAAGATCGGCGTGTTCAGTTTATCCATCAAGAAATCGAAGGGCTCAAAAAATCCTTACGAGAAGTGGGAAGCGATTTGTGGGTGCACTACGGAACACCTCAGAGTGCTTTTGAGGAACTATTAGAAAAATACGATGTTCAAAAAGTCTTCACCAACCGCGATTATGAGCCCTACGCCAAACAACGGGATGCAGAAATGAACGACTTCTTTTCGGCACGAAACATCGAATTTATTGGTGCAAAAGACCACGTCATCTTTGAAAAGAGCGAGGTAGTAAAAGACGATGGAAATCCATACACCGTGTTCACTCCTTACAGTAAAAAGTGGAAAGCCCGATTAAAGGAGCACCCAATCAAGGCTTATCCGAGCGAAGATTTGCAAGAGCATTTCATTAAATGTGATGGTTTTGATCTGCCCTCTTTGAGCGACATGAATTTTGAGAAAATGGATGTTGAATTTCCTGAAAGAAGTGTGAGCGCAGAACTTTTGGAAAAATATGGAGATCGTCGTGATTTACCCGCCGTGCAAGGAACCAGTCGCCTCAGTGTACATTTACGTTTTGGAACCCGCAGCATCCGATCTTTGGCCTTGAAGGGAGCTGAACACAGCGAATCCTGGCTAAACGAGTTGATTTGGCGAGATTTCTACCAAATGATCATTCACCATTTTCCAGAAAGTGCTGATCATGAGTTCAAGAGTAAGTATGCAGGTATTCCTTGGCGAAACAATGAAAAGGAATTCAAAGCATGGTGTGAAGGAAAAACAGGATATCCTTTGGTAGATGCTGGAATGCGAGAATTGAATCGCAGTGGATTCATGCACAATCGTGTTCGAATGGTAGTGGCGAGTTTTCTTACCAAACATTTATTGATTGATTGGCGATGGGGAGAGGCTTACTTTGCGGAAAAACTGCTCGATTTTGAATTGGCGAGCAACGTGGGCGGATGGCAATGGGCTGCAGGGACCGGATGTGACGCAGCACCTTATTTTCGTGTTTTCAACCCAGAATCTCAGCTGAAAAAATTCGATGCAGACCTGCGCTACGTCAAAAAATGGGTACCGGAATATGGTAGCTCCTCCTACCCTTCTCCCATCGTTGAACACAAAATGGCCCGACAAAGAGCTTTGGACACTTACAAAGCACACCTTTCTTAAACGCTGCTTTCCCTTACCTTTGGGTATGATATCGTCGTTCAAAAAACTCAAAGTACTCGAACTCGCTAGTGTTCTTGCCGGACCGTCTGTAGGAATGTTTCTTCGCGAGCTTGGAGCTGAAGTTACCAAAATTGAAGCTCCCAAGGGAGATGTAACCCGCACGTGGAAGTCGAGCGACGAGTGGCCCAGCAAGCCTGTTTCCGCTTATTATGCCTCCATCAATTACGATAAAAAGGTGGTGGTTTTGGATTTGAAAGATCCGAACGATCGCGCACAACTGGATCCCTTAATTGCCTCAGCAGATGTTTTGATCGAGAATTTTCGTCCGGATAGCAGAAAGCGTTTGGGCTTGGACCCCGAGAGTGTATCCAAAATTAACCCGAGATTGATCCATGCCCATTTGGGAGGGTTTGAAGGTGATGAAAAGCGTGTAGCCTATGATTTGGTGGTACAAGCTGAAACGGGATTCATGTCCATGAACGGAGAAGAGAACGGTTCCCCCCTAAAAATGCCCGTCGCCCTGATGGATGTTTTGGCGGCGCATCAAATGAAAGAAGGTATTTTAGCGGCTTTGTATGAGCGCACTTCTACGGGAAAAGGGGCTTATGTTTCTTGCAGTCTGGAGATGTCTGGAATCGTCTCCCTTTTTAACCAGTCGGCCAATTTCCTCAACCACGGTAAAGTGGCGCAACGCATGGGTTCCTTGCATCCCAACATTGCTCCGTATGGCGAGACTTTCACTTGTCTTGATGGAAAAACCGTGGTTTTAGCGGTTGGTTCCAATGCGCAATTCCAAGCTTTGTGTCGGATTTTGAACGATGAGGCATTGATCGCAGATTCACGATTCAAAGAAAATAGCGGACGCTTGGAGCACAGAACAATACTTGCCCATCGTCTATCCGAAGGCATCCAAAAAATGGATTCGGCCTCCTTTTTGAACTTGTGCCACGAAGCTCATGTTCCTGCCGGAGCTGTTCGAAGTATTGACGAAGTGATGGCATCAGCACATGCTCAATCGGGCATTTTGGAAGATCAAGAAGCGGGAGAGCGCTTGAAAAGAATGAAGAGCATTGCCTTTTCTTATTCTGCCTCTAATGGCAATAAAATCTCATAGCTTTTTGAAGCTGAGTTGCGCAGTGATCGGTCTCTCAGCCAAGGGTTCAAAGACTTCAACACGTTGTAATTCGTTCCATTGGCTTTTGCCCATTCCGCCCAATCATTTATGGTTGAATCGACTTGAAGGCTTCTCGTTTGATAGGGCTCGTAGAGATCTTTCGGTCGGATGACAAAGCCGTAATCCTCGCTGTTGTTGAGAATTTCTTTGACTGCGAGAATGCGATACACATACCTTCCCGTTTCTTCGTTCAGCAAGAGGTCCCAATACTCTTCTACTTGCTGTCGTGTGAGTTGTTTGTTCACTCCGCCCACTCCCATGTTGTACGAAGCAGCAACCAAAGCCCAGTCTTGGAACTTTTCATGACTTTCCTTCAGATATGCGCAAGCCGCTCTTGTTGATTTTTCGACGTGATAGCGTTCATCCACCTCATCGTTCACTTCTAGCCCATAACTTTCTGCTGTCTTGGGCATGAATTGCCAAAAACCTCTTGCACCTGCTGGAGAAACAGCATTGCTCAATCCACTCTCCACCAATGCCAAATATTTGAAGTCGTCTGGAACTCCTTCTTCTTTCAAAATGCGCTCAATGGTGGGGAACCATCGATTGGCTCTTTTGAAGGACAAAAACGTATTGCTGTGCCAATAGGTATTGACCAAGAGTTCACGATCCAGCTTCTCTCTTACTCCAAAACGGTCCAAAGGCACTGCTTCATCACAAAATTGAACTTCACTGGGGGTGGGCAGCGAAAACACCTTGTAATTCTCCGTCACATGGTCCTTGTAATTCTCATCAACAATGGCACTTTTATCTTTCTCATTGCCCGCAGTGAAACTGAAAAACTGAACGGAAAGGAAGACAAGCAACACAAGGGAGGCCGAAGAGATGATGGTGAATTTTTTGGACATGGTTTGAGGATAATTTAGTAGGTATAATGTTGTTGTTTTAAGTTTCTTCGAGAAATGGCGTACAAAAGCACAAACACGATGACCTCATAAACAACGAGAGAAAGGTAAATATAGTTTTCGTGAGACCGAACAACAAAGAAGATGATTATCGAGTGAAGAAGTGTTAATAAGCTATAAATGAAGGCAATTTGACCGTCCTTCATGCCCAAGTAAGACAAATTGTGGGTGCTGTGATCCCTCCCGCCTACCATGGGAGACTTTCCGGCTCGAAGTCGATTGATGGTTACCAAAGTAGTATCCGAAATGGGGAGTAAAAAAAGCAGCACGAGCAGGGTTAAACTCTGGAAGATGCTGGTGTCCAAGATTTCTCCGTTAAGCGGACCAGCGCAGGCTAAAGCGGCAAGGATGACTCCTAGAAGCTGACTTCCAGAATCGCCCATATAAATCTTAGCGGGTTTCCAGTTCAGGAAAAGAAAACCCAAAGCCCCCGCCGACATGAAAAGGGCAAGTAAGGCTAAAAAAACCATGTTCAAATGAAGAAAAAGGGCTCCCAAGCCTAAAAAGATGCTCAAACTCACCCCCCCAGAAACACCGTCCATGTTGTCCAGCATATTGATGGAATTCATCATCCCGACAATCCAGAAAAGGCTGAAACAGTAATTCATCCAAGCTGCATCAAAAAGTCGAGCATGAAAGCCGCCAGCAATGAGCAAAAGGGCGCAAGCGATTTGTACAAAGAGTTTAATGAAGGGCCGTGTGTTGAAGGCGTCGTCTGCCAACCCCATGAAGAACGCTAGGGTGGCTGATGCACAAAGAAAAAGCAAGGGTAAGCCGATACTGGAGTTGATGAATAAACCGAAGATAAGGGCGATCAGAAAGCTGAAGAAAAAGCTCATTCCTCCGATGGTTGGTTTGGATTGGCTGCTCCAACGAACTTCAATTTTGGCTTTTTGATCTTTGGTTCCAAGTGTTCGTAAAAAGCGAAGAAGAATGAGGTTCAAAACGAAGGAGCCACCCATCACCAACAAAAGGGCAAGTGCTATGACCACGCTTGTACTCATTCGAACGGACTGTCAAAATCAGCGAAAGAACTGGCGTTTTTATCTTTGTCTGAAAGCATTACAAGCTGGGGATCAACCTTCCAATCGATGCCCAAATGCTGATCGTCCCAAAGCAAAGATCGCTCGTGCTCTTGGCTGTAGTACTCCGAACATTTATAAGTGAATATGGTGTCGTCTTCCAAACTCAAAAAACCGTGGGCAAATCCTTCAGGAATGAAAAATTGTCGCTTATTCTCTGCACTCAAAACGAGAGAACAGTGTTGCCCGAAAGTAGGACTCCCTCTCCTCAAATCCACCGCAATATCGAGCACGGCACCTCGACTCACCCGCACCAATTTAGCTTGTGCCTTGGGCGGAATTTGAAAATGAAGTCCGCGCAAAACATGGGCTTTGGATATGGATTCATTGTCTTGAACAAAGCGGGTGCCCAGTTCACTGAGCGATTGAAAATGATCTTCGCGAAAGGATTCCATAAAACTCCCTCTATCGTCCTGAAACACTCGAGGTTCGAATAGGAGAAGTCCTTCAATTGCTAAGCTGGTAATCTTCATTTTTTAAACCATTTTTTGAACCACGAACGTTTTTCTTTGCTGCGATCATCGTAGTAGCCATTCCCGTAGCCATATCCATAAGAATATCCATAGCCGTAGTTGTAGCCATAACGGGAACGGTCCAGATCGATGCCGTTGAGCACCACCGACAGAGAGCTGATGCCGTTTTCGTTGATGAGGCGATCGACGTTCTGGACGAAGTGTTTCTTCGAATAATCTGCACGAAAAATATACAGTGGATAATCGGCGTTTTTTATGAGCGTAACACCGTCCGTCACCAAGCCAACCGGAGGGGTATCAATCACCACCATGTCGTATTCCGTTTTCAACTCTTCGATGATTTCTTTCATGCGTTCACTGATGATGAGCTCACTTGGATTCGGCGGAATGGGTCCGGCAGTTATAAAATCAAGTCCTTCTTGTTCGCTCTTTCGAATGGCGTCCTTCACACTGGATTTACCAATCAAAACTGTGCTCATCCCGTAGGCGTTGTCCACCCCAAAGCCCTTGTTGATTTTGGGTTTACGCATGTCCAAATCCAAGAGAATAACTTTCTTTCCAGAAAAAGCAACAATTCCTGCCAAGTTGATGGCAATCAAGGTTTTTCCTTCTCCAGAGATGGTGGAAGTGACTGCAGCTACTTTCGGACCTTCTGTGGCGCTGATGAACTGTAAATTGGTTCGGATGTTTCTGAAGGCTTCAGCAAAGAGAGAGCGCGGCTGACCATTGACCAAGAGCATGCTCACGGGAATGGACTCCTTGTACATGGGAACCACTCCCAAAGTGGAAATGGTGGCATTGGACAAGCTGTTGATTTCGTTGAGGGATGAAATTTTGTTGTGAAGCAAGTACTTCACGGTAATGATCAGAAAACCGATGATGAGTCCGGCCAGTACAAAACCAAAGGCCACGGTATTTTTCTTGGGATAGATGGCTTGAAAAGGAACCCGCGCTTCTTCGAGAATTTGATTTTGGGTAACAAAGCCCTCTTTGGATATCTGATATTCGATTCGTTTTTCGAGCAGCATGGTATAATACTTCTCGTTGATGGTGAACAAACGATTGAGTCGGGCATACTCCAACTCCTTGGAAGGCAAATCGAAATAGACATCTTCAATTTCTCTCAACTTTAGGTTCACGTCTGCGGCCTCGGTGTTGATTTTTTCTCGAATGGACAAAATCGTTTGAAGGATGACGTCTTTTTGAATGCCAATTTGGTATTCCAAAGACGCCACAATGTTGTTGTCTTCGGTTACAGTGAACAAAGCTTCTTCTCTCCGAATGGCCAAGGCATTGAGATTGTCGAGCAATCGGGTGAGGCTCTTTTCATACTTGCTCCCTGCAATTAGAGGCACGATGTTGTACACCGAAACATCTTCCAGTGGTTTGTTGGTGAGGGATTCTACTTCGTTCAGAAGGCGGTTTTCCACTTCCAGCGCAATGAGCCGATTTTCGAGGTCATTGAGTCGGTCCAAATACACCCCAGAAATTTTGCTCAGATCGCTGATTTTGTTCTCTTGCTTGTAATTGTTGAGAATAACCTCAGAGCTCTTCAATCGGTCAAAAACGGTATCAATTTGATTGTCAATGAAGGCGAGAATTTTGTCGTCGGAACGCTGTCTTTTTTCGAGATCGAAGCGAATGAACTCGTTGGCCAAAGCAGAAACCACATCTCGTGCGATGTAGGGATTGTTGTCTTTCACCGAAATTTGGATGGTTTTGGCGGTGTTGTTCAAGATGCGCACGTCCATACTATTGGAAAAACGCGCCACCAAATTGTTGGCGTTATTCAACTTGAAAAAAAGCTCGTATTCATCGCTCAGCTTCATCAATTCAGCCTCGTCAATCACCACCATTTTGAAACTCAACCAAGGCAAGTCCACGGTTTCATTGGGACGAATATGATCATACACCTCGCCTCCGAGCGTGAGTTGAAATTCTCCATTTCGATAAAGTACAGCAACGGGAGTTTCCTCAATGCTTCCGGTTTTGCGTTCGATGATTTCAACGCGATAAGGCGAAAGGAGGTAATGCTCATTGGTCAAAATCTCACCAATGGCGTAATACCCAATTTCCAGCGGAATGTTGTTGAGGCTTTGTTTGATGAGGAGTTTAGAACGAATGAGTTCGACTTTCGCCTCCAAGCTGCTTTCCTCACTCAGTAAAGGATTCACATTGAGCACCTTATTTGCAGCGTCATTGGCTTCCAATTGCAAAATGGATCTTGCCTGATACACTTGTGGCGTGTAGTTGAGATAAATCTTTGCTGAAATGATGGTAATGAGCATCACCCCAAAAACCCAAACCAAGGATTTCTTGGTCAAATGAAGAAAGAGGCCCAAGTCGAATTCCTGAGAGAAACTCGTTAAGCGTTCTTTGTATTCTTCAAAATTGGGGTTTTCTTGAACCATTAGAGGTTACTTCTAAAGATGGCGTAAATCAAAGCAAGGTTGGAAATGATGGTGACAATCGGACTAATATCCTGAAGAATCTCTCGAGCAATTTCCGGTACCGGTTCAACGTAAATCACATCGTTGGCTTGGACAATCATGTTGGCATGTTGAATCCCCTCAATGGTGGAAAGGTCCATCATGAAAACGTCGTAGGGTTTATCATCATAGCGGCGAATGAGTTTCACCTTGCTGGCATTCCCTCGCTGCGCCACTCCCCCCGCCATCGCAAGCACTTCAATGAGGGTCATGTTTTGGTTTTGTAGTGGCACCACCCGAGCGTTTCCTCCTTCACCACTGAACACAATTGCCCGGTTGTTAACGATTTGAAGTTGCGCAAAAGGCTTTTTATAGAATTCAGCATAGAGTTCTTCGAGATGCAATTGAGCTTCTTGGATGGTCATTCCAGCCAGCATCACGAATCCAACTTCGGGCAATTCGAGCATCCCATCGGGCTGAACGGTGTAGGTAAAACTGGGTAAGATGGCTCTGTTCTGAACCCCCTCCGTGATACCTGCCGTCATTTCAATGAGTCTGGCTCCTTCGTTTGAAAAAAGACGAAAGAGAATTTCATCGTTAGGAGAAATCAGAAAGTTCGTGGTCGTTGTGTCGTCCAAGGTATCGAACTCGTAGTCAGTATCGGTTTTGAACATGACGTTTTTATTGATCGTACAACTCGAAATAAGTACGCAAAAGAGGATAAAAAAGAGTCCGTATTTCATCAAAATTGGTTTCGTAGGAAACAAAAATAACAATTCGAGAGTGGAATTCTTGGGATCGGGAGGCATTCCTTACTTTTGTTTCATGAAACGAACAGTGATCATTGGTGCCAGTGATAACCCAAACCGATACAGTTACTTTGCTTGCGTGCGATTGAAGGAATTCGGGCATGAGGTTTTTCCAATTGGAATCCGAGAAGGGGAAATTCAAGGCACGAGCATCATCACCCATCGTCCTGAACTGAAAAACATTGATACCATCACCCTTTATGTTGGTCCGAAAAACCAAGCATCTTGGCTCGAATACATGATTTCACTCTCCCCAAAAAGAATCATTTTTAATCCCGGAACAGAAGATAGCGGCACCATTGCGGCAGTTCGGGAGGCGGGAATTGAAGCGGAGCTTGCTTGTACTTTGGTGATGTTATCTGCAGACACTTACTAAAAACATGAAACTACAAGGAAAAGATTGCTTTTTGAGGGCTTTGGAACCGCATGACGTGGAACACCTCTTCCAGTGGGAAAATCAAACCGAGCATTGGCTGGTTTCTGGAACGAAGGCTCCCTTCAGCAAACACCAACTTCAGCAATATTTAAAAAATACGCGCGACATCTATGCCGATCGTCAACTCCGCTTGATGATTTGTACCGATGAACAGCCTGTGGGCTGCATCGATCTGTTCGACTTCGAACCGGAGCACCGAAGAGCGGGGATTGGTATTTTAATTGGTGAAGACGAAGAAAGAGGGAAAGGCATTGCCAAAGCCGCCTTGAAGCTGCTGATTGAATACGCCTTTGAAGTGCTTTCCTTGCATCAAGTTTATGCCAACGTTCCCGCCAACAACACCGCTAGTCATAAGCTCTTTCAGCGCTTGAATTTTGAACATGTCGGTACCCGAAAAGAATGGCTGCTCGATGGAAAAACTTGGCGTGATGAGTGGATGTACCAATTGATTGATCGTGCATGAAAAAAGTGATTTGGACCCTCGTTCTTGTGGTTTTAGCTTTCGGTGCTTGGAAGGGCTATTCGTTGTACCAGAGCATTTGGGGTGGAGCTACGGGGTTTTATGAAGAAAGTAAGGTGATCTTCATCCCGAGCAATGCAGATTTTGACGCTTTGCTGGAGATTTTGGAGCAGGAGGAAGTGATTGCAGACCGAGCTGCTTTTGAACAAACAGCCGAATTGAAAAAATTCTCGAAGGTCATTCCCGGAAAATACCGCATTCTGAGAGGCAAGAGCAACAACGACATTGTGAATCAATTGCGCATTGGAGACCAAGAGGCCGTTCAACTCTTGATAAAGTCCACCCGATTGCCCGAAGAAATGGCGGGAATCATTGCTGGTCAATTGGAGTTGGACAGTGCTTCCCTCGCCAAGAACATGCTCGACCCTGAAATGGCGAAGAAATATGGCTTCACCAAGGAGACCTTCAAAACGATGTTTCTGCCCAACACATACGCCATCAATTGGTCGGTTTCCACAGAAGAGTTCATACAGCGCATGGCCAAGGAATACAAATCGTTTTGGAACGAAGAGCGGATTGCACTGGCCCGGGTAAAAGGTCTTTCCCAGAGCGAAGTGAGTACTTTGGCCAGCATCGTTAAAGCGGAAACAGCAAAGCGAGACGAAGCTCCTATCGTTGCGGGCTTGTATCTGAACCGTTTGAAAAAAGGCATTGCACTGCAAGCAGATCCCACTTTGATTTACGCCCTCGGTGATTTCACGATTAAAAGGGTACTGGATGAACACAAAAGCATTCCATCGCCGTACAATACTTACCTCCACCGCGGATTACCTCCCGGCCCCATCAATCTGCCTGAAACCAATTACCTCGATGCGGTATTGAACGCCGAAGAGCACAACTATTTGTACATGTGCGCTAAACCTGATTTCTCGGGTTACCACAACTTCGCGCGTACCTACAATCAGCATTTGCAAAATGCCAATAAGTACCATCAGGCTCTAAATAAAAGAAGGGTTTACCGTTGAGACGCTCGGAACTGGCTTTCAATCATTCACAAGAGCTATTCATCACTCGTTTTCGAACCAGTCGCCCAACTTCTGGTGCAAGAGTTCTTCGCTGAGTGGCTTGGGGAGATAATCATCCATTCCCGCATTCAAACAATGCTGCACGTCTTTTTGATCCACGTTTCCGGTTAAAGCAATGATGACTGGACGATCTTGTTCTTCATACATTCCGTGAATTTTCTGACTCGCTTCTAGTCCGCTCATCCCCGGCATTTCAATGTCCATCAGCACCAAATCGTAATGCTTTTTGGACAATTTTCTCAACGCCTCTTCCCCGCTATACACACGATCAGAGGCATACCCCATCTGTTCCAATACTTTGGACGTCACCATCAGGTTGAGTTCATTATCATCTGCAATGAGAATGCGAAGGGTATTAAAACTGCTTTGCTTGTTTTTTGGGGTTCTTTGCTTGCTTGGTTCCCCCTTTCGCTCCATGACATTGGCCAAGGTATTCATTAAGCGACTTGGTGCAACGGGCTTAGTAAGATAGCTTGAAAAAAGGGCTTGTTCATCTTTCATCACCCCTGTACCAATGGACGAAAGCACCACAATAGGAAGCTCTTTTTCGCTGAAGTGTTTTCGGATCTCGATGGCCAATTGTTCTCCGTCCATCTTGGGCATTTGCATGTCCAAAATGCACAGGTCAAATTTCGATAGGTCTTTGATGATTTCCACCACCAATTCTGGGCTATTGAATGGCGTAGAGCGTACTCCCCAGTTGGAAAGTTGCTTCACAAGGATGCGGAGGTTGGTAGTGTTATCGTCCACCACCAAAGCTCGCAGTCCGCTCAAATTCTCTTCCTTTTTGCTTTGTTCCAATGCGCCCTCTGACTCCAGGATGGTCGTAAAAAAGAAGCTACTTCCCTTTCCGAGTTGACTTTCAGTCCAAATCCTACCTCCCATCAAAGCCACCAATTTTTTGCAAATGCTCAAGCCCAAACCGGTACCACCATATTTTCGTGTTGTGGAAGTATCCGCTTGCATGAAGCTTTCGAAGAGGTGTTCTTGGGTTTCTTTGCTCATACCAATTCCCGTGTCCTTGATTTGGAATTTCACCTGGGAAAACCCACCTTCATCGGCCAACTTTTCCGCCGTCAGCACCACCTCGCCCTTTTCGGTAAACTTGATGGCGTTATTCAGCAGGTTGATGAGCACTTGTTTGAGTCGGATCACATCACCACAGAACTCACCCGCGAGTTCGGGTTCGAGATAAAAAATCAACTCGATGTCTTTTTCTTGAACGCTCGGCTTGAGGAGATCAACCACTTCCTCTACCGCTTGTTGAAGGTTGAATGTGCTCTTTTCCAATTCGAGCTTTTCGGAATCGAGCTTGCTGTAATCGAGAATATCGTTGATGATCACCATGAGGTTCTCTGCGCTGCTCTTGATGGTGTTTACGTAGCTGTTTTGATCTCCGTCGAGCTGGGTTTTTTTCAAGATTCCCGCCATCCCGATGATGCCGTTCATGGGGGTTCTGATTTCGTGACTAACATTCGCAAGAAAGTCTGACTTCACCTCACTTGCTTGTTGTAAACTTTGGTTGAGTTCTTTGAGCTCCTCATTTTGGCGAGCCACCTTTTTGAGTGCCGGTTTGATGATGACATAGAACAGGAGGAACATCACCACTACCCCTAAGATGGACAAGCCCCAAGACAACATTTTGATGTGTTCATACTGTTTGTTGGTCTTATTGTTGAAGTAATAGAGCAGTTCGAGAATGTGCTCTTCGTATTGCGCGTTGAGCTGGGCAATGTTTTCCATTCTCGTTTCAAAACCCGCTTCTGGCTCCCCAAGAATGGCGTCCAACTCTTTTTTGATTCTGATGAAGATGGGATTGAGTTGAGCGATAATTTTCTTCTCCTCTTCCCCATTTTTGGCACTGGTTTGATAGAGATCACTGCCTTGGGAAATGGCTTTATGACTATCGATCCATTTTTGTCGTGCCAGTTTGAGGTCAGTTAAAACATCTTTAGTGTTCTCGCCTTTTGATTGTTGGTAGTTGTATTCAAAAACCAGACTCTCAATTTGTTCGGTGAGCATTCTTTGCCGAGAAACCACTTTTGCTTCGATATCGGATTTGTGCTGTTCTCCAAGTTGTAAACTCAAAAATAGCTGTGCACCGAAGACAATGACCGTCATGGTCACCAAAAACAACACTATGCGTTTGGAAATACCGCTATTCATATTGAGAGGTAGAACGTTCTAAGTTAGCCCGCTAAGTTACCGAAAAAAAATGGTGAATTACTCCTGTGTCTTTGGGAGGGATTGTCTTTGAAGAAATGAGCGAACAGCCTGTTCAAGCAATTTAATTTGAATGGGTTTTGAAATGAAGTCCACCATGCCAGCTTCAAGACAAGAATGGCGATCTGAGACCTGAGCGTTGGCGGTCATGGCTATGATGTCCACAGCGCGATCTCCCTTCCGCTTCAAAATGCTTTTGGTTGCACTAATCCCATCCATTATTGGCATTTGAACATCCATAAAAATGAGGGGATAATGGTTTTGATCATACATTTCGACCGCTTCCAATCCGTTGTTAGCAATATCTACCTCAAAACCAAAACTTTGAAGAATGAGAGAGGCTACCTTTTGGTTGATTTTATTGTCTTCAGCCAAAAGAATCCGCATTCCTTCTACAAGTGCATCATTCCCGGAGGGTTTTGCGCCGATTTCCTTCAGCACTTCTGCTTCTTTACATACTTCCAAGGCAAGCTCAAGGGTAAAGGTACTTCCCTGATCTTTTTGAGATTGCACTTTAATTTGTCCGCCCATGAGGTTCGCCAGTTGTTTGCTGATGGCCAAACCGAGTCCAGTTCCACCATATTTACGCGTAGTGGATGAATCGAGCTGTGAAAAGCTATTGAAGAGGGAGGAAATTTTATCCTCTTCGATGCCAATTCCGGTGTCTTGCACTTTAAATTGAATGTGCGCTGTTTTTCCTTGTAAACGGGAAAGGTGCAGGGATACCAATACATGACCATCTTCCGTGAATTTGATGGCATTCCCCACCAAATTGATCATGATTTGTTTGATTCTGGTGGAATCTCCTTTGACATGCTCTGGGAGCTTGGGGTCCAACTCTTGAACGAATTTCACCCGATCTCTATTCACCTTTGGGTAAAGGAGCAACATCACTTCCTTCATTTGATCTTGCAGCGAGAAAGTGCGCGATTCCAATTGGACCTTTCCCGACTCAATTTTGCTGAAATCGAGGATATCATTGATGATGACCAGAAGGTTTTCTCCGCTTCGTTCGATCGTTTCAACATACATTTTTTGATCTCCCAAAAGCGGTGTTTGGGCCAACAACTGTGTCATTCCAATAACACCGTTCATGGGGGTTCTGATTTCATGACTCATCGTGGCCAAAAACTCTGATTTTGCCACCGCCGCTTCCTCTGCCGCCTCTTTGGCTAAAATCAATTGTCGGGTATTTTCGTGCTCTTGCGTCATGTCCCGCACGCGATACACCAATTGCTCTTGGTCGTATTTCTGAATCAGTGCAATGGAAACAAAAGCGAAAAAGGTGGTTCCATCTGCCTTGCGAAGTTCCAGTTCATCGTTCCAAAAACGGTCTTGCCTCAATTTCACTACCCCTTCATCGTCTTCTTCCTTGCTCAAATGGCTCATCCGGAAATCTCCAAAATCCCTTCCCTTCATCGCTTGAAAGGAAGTTCCGAACAATTCTTCTGCTCGGGGATTCACTTCTTGAATAAATCCATCGAAATCGGTAAGTAGAATGGCGGTTTCATCTTTTCCCACCACCGCTCGAAGAATTTCCTCTCTCACCTTCATGGACGTTTGGAATTTGGCCTTCAGGCGCGTGTTGATATAAGAAAGAACTCCTGAAAGCGTCATGGCCACAAAGGAGAGCACTCCGTGAGAAAAACTCAGGTCATCACTTCCCAGCAAGGCTAGGCCCGTGAGCAGAACAATGAACGTACAATAATGGAGTACCTGCTCTTTGTCTCTAAATACAGCTGCTACTGCTTGCGTGGAAATCAAAAGCGCCAATAGATAGTACTGGGAGAAACCATTCAAGTAGCAAGTAAAAATGATGTGCGCAGAAAAAATGTAGAACAATGCGTTGGAAACCTTATAAATCGCTTTGTTGGAACGCAGAATGAAGGTGCTGCACAGGGTGATTAGGGAAAGACCTGCTATCAGAACACGATCATAGATGAACTCTGTATTGTTTTCTGATAAATTCCAAAACAAGACCGCCATAAAAACCGTACTCACCAAGGCGAGAGAGATCATCATTCGGTAAAATAGAACTCCCTTGAATCCGGAATCCTTATCCGAAATAAGACCAATGGTGTCCTTGTCGTTGTGAGATTGTGGCATTTCTTACATCCGTTGGAGGAGGGAAGATAGGGAGAAACTTCAATGTTGTAAATTTACAAGACCAAATTGAACGAATTGAGGAATATTCCTACAAGCTTACTGCTCCTTATCCCACTTCTCACTGCATCGCAACTCTTTTCTCAAGTGGAAGGCGACCAAGTTCGGAAGCGCAAAATGATTCTTGCCACTGGTGCCACAGGTGCGTATTTAGGTTCCATGATTGCGCTCGATCAATTGTGGTATAGTGATTTTGAACAAGCGCCCTTGCACAGTTTTAATGATGCCGCTCAATGGCTGCAAATGGACAAAGTTGGTCACCTTACCACGAGTTATCAGTTAGGAAAAGCCGGACACGCTGCACTTCAATGGGCGGGCGCGTCAGAACAAAGTGCGCGCATCTTGGGAGGAAGTTTTGGCTTTTTGTATTTGGGTGGTGTTGAACTTTTGGACGGAAAATCGAGCGAGTGGGGCTTTTCTTGGTCTGACCTCGCCGCCAATGCCATTGGAAGTGGGGCCTTCATTGCGCAAGACGCCCTTTGGAAAGAACAGCGCATCCAGTTCAAGTACAGTTATCGGAAAAGTCAGTATGCGCAATACCGACCTGAAATCTTGGGCAGCAGTGCCTCTGAACGCTGGTTAAAAGACTACAACGGACAAACCTATTGGGCCAGCATACGCATCGCAGATTTTCTTAGGGAAGACCATTTTTGGCCTGATTTCCTCTGCATTTCCATCGGTTATGGGGCAGACGGCATGCTGGGGGCAGAAAACAACCCGCTTTTTTCAGCAGAGAACACCCCTTTGCCTCACTTCGAGCGGGAGCGACAATTCTATCTTTCATTGGACGTGGACCTCTCCTCCTTTGCTTCAAACAGAAGAGTGCTGCGGGCATTCTTGAACACCTTTGGTTTCATCAAAATTCCCGCTCCAACACTGCTTTTACAAAACGGAAACCTCCGATTTTATCCTGTATTTTTTTAAATGGACATCCGTTTTATTACAAATCAATGAATGAATGGTGAATACCTTGTCTAAGCACAGCAATGGTTCAATCACGATGCAGTGAATGAAGTATCCTGTCGAATGATCCCCAAAACAACCTGCGCAAGTGTCTCAACAGATGCGCAAGCAACCTCGACAGGCGAAGTCATTCAACCCGTTTCAGTGCACGAGAACAATCATCTCAAATTTGAAAAGAAGATTCCTATCATCTTACTTCCCCTCCTTCCTCAGAAATTAAGATATTAGCGCTAACAAGCCAAACATGAGTAAGACCGCACAATTTTTAGACGACATTCAGAAGGGAAACACCTTCAAAAAAGACAGCTTTATTCTAGGAGGAGCCATGCTGGACGGCAAGGTTGTTCCAGGAGCACAAGTCAAGATTCCCTTGAAAACCTTGAACCGACACGGTTTGATTGCCGGGGCTACGGGAACGGGAAAAACCAAAACCCTACAAGTTATTGCCGAACAACTCTCCATGAAGGGAATCCCATCGGTATTGATGGACTTGAAAGGAGATTTGAGTGGCTTGGCCCAGCCTGGGAGCATGAACGACCACATTCGCTGGAGACACGGTGAAATTGGAACCGAATACATCCCCGAAGCCATGCCTGTGGAATTGCTCAGCTTAAGCAAGGAAAAAGGACTAAAATTGCGCGCCACGGTGAGTGAATTTGGTCCGGTACTCTTCTCCAAAATTCTCGACCTCAACGAAACCCAAGAAGGCGTGATGGCCATTGTTTTCAAATATTGCGACGACAACAGCATGCCCTTGGTCGATTTGAAGGACGTTCGCGAAGTGCTGAAGTATGTTGGCGGGGAAGGAAAACAGAGCATTGTGGACAACTACGGTTATGTTTCTCCGGCCTCCATTGGTGCCATCACCCGAAAAGTGCTCCAAATTGAACAGCAAGGTGCCGATGCTTTTTTTGGAGAGCGTTCCTTTGATCCTCAAGACCTGCTGAGGCAGAAAGATGGGAAAGGGATGATTAGTATTTTGCGATTGACCGACATTCAAGACCGACCAAAACTCTTCTCCACCTTCATGCTCTGCCTTTTGGCTGAAATCTATTCCACCTTCCCAGAACAAGGGGATGATGACAAGCCAAAACTTTGCATTTTTATTGATGAAGCCCATTTGGTGTTCAAAGAAGCATCTGACGCGCTCATGGATCAAATCGAAGCCATTGTCAAACTTATTCGTTCCAAAGGCGTTGGCTTGTTCTTCTGCACGCAAAATCCCACTGATGTACCCGATGCGGTTCTTGGTCAGCTCGGACTCAAAGTGCAACACGCCCTGCGCGCCTTCACTGCTAAAGACCGCAAGGCCATCAAAAAAACAGCAGAGAACTACCCCACCAGTGACTATTATGACACCGCCGAACTCCTCACACAAATTGGAATCGGTGAGGCATTGGTGAGTGCCCTTAATGAAAAGGGAATTCCCACGCCACTTGCTGCAACCCTTCTCAACGCGCCAAAAACACGCATGGACATCCTCACTAAAAAGGAAATTGACGATCTCGTGAATGGCAGTGATCTCATCCAGAAATACAACGAGGAAATCGACAAGGAGAGCGCCTACGAAATACTCAGGGGAAAACTGGAAGAAGCCAAAAGTGAGGAACATCAAGCGGCCATGGAAGAGCAAAAGGAGGAAGTGAAAAAAGCGACTCGAAGCAAAAAAGAGGAGCCTTCTCTTTTTGAAAAAGCCTCCAAGAACACCATGGTAAGGCAAATTGGTAGAACCATTTTTAGGGAGTTGACGAGAGGAATTCTTGGTGCTTTGGGGGTGAAAAAACGATGAGTGGACTCAAAAAAGAGCTCGTGGGGGTCTTCTACAATGTGGAGAATTTGTTTGACACCTTCGACGATCCGAAGACCAATGATGACGACTTCACACCAGAAGGAATCATGGAATGGGATGAAGAGCGCTACCGCTTTAAATTGAAACAAATTGCCCGTGCCATCCTTGGAATAGACCAAGGGGAAGCCCCTGCTTTTATGGCCTTTGCCGAAGTGGAAAATCGGCAAGTGATTGAAGACTTATTGCTTCAGGATGGTCTCAAGGAACAGTCTTACACCATCATTCACCGGGAAAGTACGGATACGCGAGGGATCGACATTGCCTTCGTTTATCGAACAGATCTGTTTTTGCACACGAATGCCGTGTGGCACGACATCAATCGCTTCTCGGAAGAACCCATCAATGCGCGGAAGATTCTTCAAGTGAGTGGCCATTTGGACCAACAGCCGTTCCATTTTTTCGTCAATCACTGGTCGAGCAGAAGAAAAGGCAAAGAAGAAACAGCCTACAAACGCATTGCAGCAGGCAAAATGCTTCGGTATGCGATTGATCATTTCACCCAGCCCGGGGACGCGAGTATCATCATGGGGGATTTTAACGACGAGCCCGGTGATATGAGCATTGTGAAGTATTTACGCGCTGTAGAAACACCTCAGAAAGCCGATGAGCTCATCAATCTCTCTTGGCGGTATGAGCATCACGGTAAGGGGAGCATTGAGCACGAAGGCGATTGGTACCTTTTTGATCAAATCATGATCAGCCAGAACCTCTTGAATGGAACAGCGAAAAACTGGAAAGTGAAGAAGATGTATCTCGAACAAAATGAAGCTTTGCTCTTCCGTTCTCACGGCACTTCAAAACCCAATAGAACTTATGTTGGAAGTGCTTATAAAGGTGGCTATTCCGATCATCTTCCGGTATTCTTTCGACTGAGGGCATCTTACTAAGCTGAATAGGACAAAAAAAGCTCCAAACCGCATTCGGAGTGGAGCCATTTTAAACGAGATCGTGTATTGGGGTGTGCTTACTTTGTAGCAGCCCATTTTCTAATTTCAGATCTGAACCAATCGTCGGCAGCATCCGTCCACTTGAAGTTTTCACGAATGTAAGACATGGTATCTTTTTCGATATCGGTGTAGCTTGCGCCATCTTTCACCGCCTCTAAAAGTTGAGATGCATCTTCTTTTGAGATGCGACCATCTCCACCTCCTGAGGTAAGTTTTTCTGCCAATTCGATGAGTTCACCATCGTATTTCTTTCCGTCAATTGTTTTGTAATATCCCATGATATTTATTTTGTTTTAGATTATCCAAATAATTTTCCGAGTCCGCCACCAAGCATATCTTTGGCCTTATCACCAAGCATGCCTTTGGCTTGATCCAAGATGCTTCCGCTATCCATTCCAAGGCTGTCCATCAATCCTTCTTTGGTATTTGGTGCATCTCCCGACTGGAATTTTGAGCTGATCATTTTCACCACCATGGGAATCACCGTTGTAGCAATGCTTTTGGCAGTACCGCTTTCTAAGCCCAGTCCTGAAACCACCTTATCGGTAAGCGTAGAAGTAATTCCTGCAACAATGGGGTTGGATTGATCTGCGCTCGCTTTCCCGGAGAAAAGGTTCATGATGCCGTCCAAATTTCCAGAAGTTGCTTGAGAAAGTACTTCTTCTTTCACCGCTTCCCCAGAAAGGCTCGCAATATCGTCTGCCTTGTCTAAAGAAACATCGTTTTTGGAGAGCACATCTCCAATTTGGCTTTTCGCCGCGTTCAGTAATTGATCTAACATGTTTTTCGTTTTTAAGTCGTTTAAGGAATGCTTATTTCTGCTTTACCAGCTCTGAAGTTTGGCGAATTTTATCGTTGAGGGCCTTTACGGCTTCAACCGCCTTTTGAATTTGTTCCTTCTTGGCAGCAGCCTCTTCTTTGCTGATTTTTCCAGACTCGAGGTCTGCCTTCAGTTTGTCTTGAGCCGCTTTGATTTTCATCTTTGCTCCAGCCACCTTCTCGTTTTCTTCGGCAATCTCTGTTTGGGCTTTTACTTTTTTGATCTCCACCAATTCTTCCGGACTTTTTTTCTTCAGCTCCTCTTCGCTCATGTTTTGCATTTCCATGACCTCATCCTTGCTCTTGCCCATGTTTTTGGCAATGTCTTCACTGGCCGATTCTTTGCGAATCATCTCACGCATTTTGGCTTCTTTGTCTCCGTTTGGGTCGAGCTTCTCTTTTTGCGCCTCAATTTTTTCAGAAACCTCTTTGATTTCGGCCTTCCCCTCTTTCATCTTTTCATCCGCCTTCTTCAGTCCGGTTTCTACCTTTTCTTTGGTATCTTCTGCTTTTTGAAGACCTTCTTCGGTGTTGGCTTTAGCTTTATCTAGTTTCCCCTGCACTTGAGCCTGAACCGCAGTGATGCACACAAAAAGGGCTGCTGTTAGTAGTATTCTTTTCATTTTCTTTCGTTTTATAGTCCTTCTAGAGCATTGTCCAATTGGCTTGAAGCCTCTTCCATCTCTTTTACGGAGTTATCAATTTGGTTGATCTCCTCTTGAACAGCTGATGCAGCTTGCTCCTGAGTTTCATTGCTCATGTCTTGAGCTTGATCTGTGCTGGTATCGCCACAAGAAGCCAATCCGGCAATAAGGGCGAAAGCAAATAGGGTTTGTTTCATTTTACTTGGTTTTGGGGTTATCGTCTGTTGGAATATCGCATAATATAGTAAATCAAGGTCGCTAAAGAGCCCAAAGCCGCTACCAAATAGGTACGTGCAGCCCATTTCAAGGCATCTTTACTCGCGGCATGTTCCGTTTGATTCACAATGCCTTTTCGCTCGATCCATGCCAATGCTCGCTTGCTGGCGTCATACTCCACGGGTAAAGTTACAAAAGTGAACAGGGTGGTGATGCTAAAAAGGAGAATACCAATGAACAGCAGTTGCGGAAAGGTATTGATCAAAAGAATCCCTCCAAGAAGTACCCATTGCACCACTTTGGAAGAGATGTTTACCAAAGGAACCAGCTTCGATCGCATGTTGAGCCAACGATAACCTTGTGCGTGCTGAACGGCGTGTCCCACTTCGTGCGCTGCAACGGCGGCGGCAGCAGCATTTCGTTCGCCGTAAACTACTTGACTCAAATTCACTGTCCTTTTCATGGGGTTGTAGTGGTCTGTCAATTGTCCGCCCACAGAAATCACCTTCACATCCGAAATTCCATGATCTGCCAGCATTCGTTCAGCAATTTCTTTACCACTGAGGTTTGAGCTGAGCTGAAGTTTGGAGTATTGTTTAAATTTACTCTTCAAGCGAGATTGCACAAACATCCCGATCAAAGGAATGGCAATCAAAAGTAAGTAGGCCCCGTTCATTGTTTAAGTGCTTGCGTTATTGGTTTGGACGCTTGAGCGCCAAGATAGTCACATTCTTGTAAACTTTTCATGTTCGAAAAGGGAACTTCCGTTTTTGAATACTGGAAAATCTCATCCAGTCCCTTGGATTGATACTGATCGCTGGTGTTCATTTTTAAGTCGCTCATCTTGAAGGCGGCAGGATGCTCATAGCCCGCGGCATGAGTGATTTCCAAAAACTCTTTTCGAAAACTCTTGACGTAGTGGTAAAAGCGTTCACTTTTATCTCCAACATGCAGGCCATGCTGCAACCAAGGGTTTTGGGTTGCTACTCCCGTTGGGCAAAAATTCGTGTGGCATGTTTGTGCCTGAATGCATCCGATAGACATCATCGCTTCTCGGGCTACATTGATGATGTCAGCACCAATCGCAAACGCCATGGCTGCCTTGGATGGGAACCCCAATTTTCCTGAGGCGATCCAAACGATGTCTTTCTCCAATCCTTTTTCTTGAAACAGACGATAAACCTGGGTAAAGCCATAAAGCAAGGGCAAACTCACATGGTTAGCAAAGGAAGGTGGCGCTGCTCCGGTTCCTCCTTCTCCCCCATCAATGGTGATGAAGTCAGGCCCTTTGCCCGTGGAATAAATGATCTCGCAGAGCTCTTCCCACATGGTCAATTTCCCAACGGCCGATTTGATACCCACCGGCAACCCCGTTTCTTCTGCCATTGCTTCGATGAAATCCACCATCTCCTGAACGGTTGAAAAGGCGGTATGATAGGAGGGCGAAAGCACATCCTTTCCTTGTTGCACTCCTCGAATCTGGGCAATTTCAGCCGTGATTTTCTTTCCGGGCAGCACCCCTCCTTTTCCCGGTTTCGCCCCCTGGGAAAGTTTCAGTTCTATGGCTCTGATTTGCGGGTTTTCATCTACGAGACGCTTGAGTTTTTCCATGGAGAAATTTCCATCAGCATCCCTCACCCCAAAATAGCCCGTTCCAAAGTGAAAAACCACATCAGCGCCGTGGCAGTGGTAGGGCGACAATCCTCCTTCTCCGGTGTTGTGATAGCATCCTGCTTTTGCCGACCCCTTGTTCAAAGCCGAAATTGCTGCCGCGCTCAAAGATCCAAAGCTCATCGCAGAGACGTTGATGATGCTGTAAGGTCGGAACGGACGTCTTCGCTTTCTCGCCTCCCCCATGATTTTGGCACAAGGCAGGAAGTAAGGGTCTTGATGATTGGGATGATCTGGAGTCAACTTAAAAGGAAAAAGTTCTGGTTGAATGAAGAGGTAGTTGGTTGCCGTTTGATCTTGATCGGAACCAAAACCTTGATAATTGTTTTCCCGCTTGCTGGAAGCATACACCCACGAACGCTCAGAACGATTGAAAGGCAACTCCTCTCGATTGTTCGCAACAATGTATTGGCGAAGTTCTGGCCCCACTTTCTCCAACAAATAGCGCAAATGACCGATGATGGGGAAATTTCTGAGGATGGAATGTTTTTGCGAGAAGAACAGGTCGTGGATGAGGACAATGGCTAGAAAAATCAACAGGATGTACCACCAATGAAAAGTCATGCGTTTTTGAGTTTTAAGTTGTGCCGTTTGTTTAATTGCACGAAGCAAACGAACTTACCCCAAATTTAAAATTTAAGCTGAGATGAGCCTTCCTATTGATGACCATCGTTTTGATGGTTCCCGCCCTTTTTACATTCACCAATGCAGCACAAAGCCAACAGAACGGCTCGACAAGGAAAGCTCAAAAGATCACATCAAAGCGCACATCAAGGCACTCAGTGATTATCAAGAGAAACTCTTCGCTAGCAGGAAACGCAGTGTTCTCATTGTGTTTCAGGCCATGGACGCTGCTGGAAAAGACAGTACCATTGAACGATTGGTGAAGGGAATCAACCCGCAGGGATGCCATGTTCGAGGCTTCAAAAAACCCACCGTTGAAGAGTTGGAACACGACTACATGTGGCGGGTCAATCAAAAACTTCCCCGAAAAGGAAACATCACCATTTTCAATCGTTCCCACTACGAAGAAGTATTGGTTACCCGAGTTCACCCAGAATACATTACCTATCAAAACCTCCCCGGAATTGAAAGCGCAACAGACATTGGTCCGGATTTCTGGAAGCGACGTTTAGCCCACATCCGCGACTTCGAGCAGCATTTATCGGAAACCGGAACCGTGATTATCAAATTCTTCCTTCACGTTTCGAAAGAAGAACAAGAAAGAAGGATGTATGACCGCATGCAGGAAGAAGACAAACACTGGAAATTCAACCTTGGCGACATCAAAGAACGGGCTTATTGGGACGATTACATGAAGGCCTACGAAGAAGCCATACAAGGTACTTCCACCCTTCATGCGCCGTGGTATGTGATTCCGGCAGATGACAAACCCACCATGCGGGCTTTGGTGGGTGCTGCGGTTTTAAGGGAACTCGAAAAGTACCCGGTTGATTTTCCAAATTCGAGCAAAGACGTGCATTTGGACATTGCTGAAGCCAAGCGATTATTGGGACGGGAAGACTAAATTAGGTGGCTTTAGGAAAGCGAAGAAGGATGCTCACTCCAAATTCACAGGAACTCTCCACTTCCATGTTTCCTTTCATCAATTCCATCCCAATTTGACTCACTTCAAAAGCAGCTTTTCGCTCCAGCATTTCCTGTTGATGAATGGCTTTCTGTTCTGCTTGAATGGCTTCAAAATGATCGAGCTGTACTTTGGATTGTTCATGAATGAGCAGCTCAATGCTGTTGTCTTCTCCTTCTTGAAGCAACAAGCTCATGGTTTTGCCTTTGCTGTGGTGGATGCTGTTGTTCAAAGTACTATCAATCACTTGTTGCAATAGTCCTAAGTCGCTATACACATTTGTCGTAGGTTCAAGCTTGGATACAAAATCGATGCTCACCCCCATGGTTGCGGCAAAGTGTTCTTGCTTTTCGATGCTGAATTTTATGTAGCCCTCCAGGTTGATTTTTTCAATGCTCAAGCTGGCTCGTTCTGCTTTGAGGAGTTGTTCTTTTCGGAAGTTTTTCTTCTGTGTTCGGATGCCCTCAATGTGTTCCTTCGCTTGTTCGATGAGTTCTGACCGGCGTTCCAATTCACCCTCCTTTTTGACTGCTTCCAACACCGAGTTCAATTCATTCAAATGCTCCGAAAAGCTTTCGATCGAATTCTCCAAAAGGAGCTGCTTCAATTTGGCCAACTCTTCCAGTTTTTGTTGGTAAAATGAATTGGCTTGTTCACTCCTTTTTTGCTCTGTTACGTCCAAAATCGTAAGCAACACCCGAGGTTCTTCTTCACCATTGCTGGGCACGGGGGCATATCGAACACTCATCCAGGCATTGGTTCCATCAATCAAGTATCGTGGAACCACTTTGCTGATGGTTTGTCCTTTGAGGGCCTTGGGAAATGAAGAGTGAAAGCCACGTTTCAAGTTTTTGGGGGTAACTTGATCAAACAACACCCTGGATTTGAAAGGGTTGATTCCAAACTCATGCTCCATGATTTCGGCAGAACGCTGATCGCAGTGAATAATGTACCCTTGATGATCGAGCAAATAGGTGAACGTAAAGCCATTGTTCACGACGGCTTTGAGGTTCAATAGTAGCCGGCGCTCGTCTGCTTTGGCCTTGACTTTCTCTTCAACATTGATCAAATTACCAATCATTCGAATGGCTTTTCCGTTTTGATCAAACTGCTTCCAAGCGTAAACTTCATAGTGGTTTACTTCTCCATTGGCATGGCTTAGTCGGTAGTGATTTCTGTAGTAAGGACTCTCCTTCTGAAGTTCTTCCATGTGCCTTTCAAAGGCCGCCTCCCGATCTTCTTCCACAATCATGGCGCGAAATTGAGCTTCTGGAATGTTACTGGGAGTATTGCCGAGGCCAATCATGTTTTTGAATTCCTCGCCGTAAGTAACTTCATCGCTCAAGAGATCGTGAAAAAAGACGCCACTTTTAATTCCTTTGAGGGCGAGTTGACTCATTTCCAGCCAAAACTTTTGGGCCTCTCGCTTCCTGCGCAAGAGTGAAACATCGGCAGTATAACCTTGAATTTCAACTACCTTCCCTTCGTGAACGATGGCTTGAGCTCGAGTTCTCAGCGTTTTGTTCACACCAGAACCACAGGTCATCTCCCCCAAGAATTCCAGCTCTTCGTCGTTGCCGGTAAGTAGCTGACTCATTTTTGTTTGAAAGCGCAAGGCATCTTCTTTTCCATAACAAGAAAAAATCAAATCATTGTCCAAAGTGATGTCTGGAGAAAAACCGTAAATGGTGTGCATTCCTTCGCTGCATTTGAGCACTTGAGACGATGTAGCGAAAGACCACATGCCAATTTTAGCAAGGTTGGAAAGGATTTTCTTCGATTTATTTTCTTGAGAAATGTGGGTGCGGTCGTGGGCAATCAAAAATACCTGCCCCTCATCGCTTATCAGGGTGATTTCATAGGTTTTTACCGCTTCTTGAGGATGAAGCAAACAAATGGTTCCTTGCTCTTTTGGGCTTGAACCCATGGACACCCGCCGATGCAATTCTTTGAAAGTTGGACGGTCTGCTTCAAGCACCCAATGTTCAAAATCCTTGCGCTCAAGTTCTCCTTGGAATCTTTTCTCCCAATACTCGTTGGCCCATTGTATGCTTCCTTCCTTGTCCAGAATTAAAATCATACGTTCGTCTGTTGCGGCAAGTACGGCCTTTCCAGCATCAGGGTATTTCATGATGTTCGTCGTTTTTTCAGTTTTTCTCAAGATAGGCAATACATTCCAAAATCCCATAAGAATCATAGGCTAAACGCCTCACGTTCAAAGGAAAATGGAGTTTTATCTTTCCGGGACGAGCCTTATTTACCGAGGCTCAGGGTCATGTGAATGGGAAGGTGATCGCTATAACCGCCGTAATAATTGGGACCGCCATAGGTTCTGCTGGGCGATGCTTGTCCTTCTTTGTTCACGTACATCATCCAATCGTGTTTCACGAATTTCACGGTTTCTGGGAGCACATCTACTCCTTCTCCATCGAGCAAATTTTGGCTCACCATGAATTGATCCAATGCTCCCCAATCTCCGCGATAATTGTAAGATCCTTCTCCATTCTTGTGCTTGTCCCACATGAGGT
Source organism: uncultured Comamonadaceae bacterium (assembly GCA_964649515.1). Taxonomy (GTDB): domain Bacteria; phylum Bacteroidota; class Bacteroidia; order Flavobacteriales_D; family Sanyastnellaceae; genus CALKGK01. Next base: position 26,738 of record CAZYPV010000035.1, read on the forward strand.
TTTCCAAGCGGTAATCTTTTCCTTTTCCTGCGCGAAGGATGTCTTGAATGCTTTTGTTGTTGGGATGATCGTTGAAGTCGCCCATGAGAACAATCAAGGCCTCCGGATTTTCCTCCAGAACCTTGTCAATGTAATTTCTCAGGTTGAAGGCGACGGTTAAGCGGTTGGGCTCTGTTTCTTCTTGTCCGCCACTCCTCGATGGCCAGTGGTTCACAAATAAGTGCAATTCTTCCCCATTGGCTTCTCCTTTGGCATGCAAAATCAATCGGGTTTTGGGCCGATCGCCGGCGGGTAAGGTCGATTCAATCACCCCGGCTATTTCCAGCTCAATTTTATCTGCATTGTACATCAAGCCAACGTCAATTCCTCTTCCGTCCGGACTCTCTTGATGCAAGATTTGATAGTTCACTCCGCTGAAGTAGGGCGACTTATTGAGGTCTTCCACCACTTTTCTATTTTCAATCTCACACAGTCCCAAAATGTCTGGCATGGCTTCATCCATCGAACTCACCACCCTTCCCAAGTTCAACAACTTGGTTTCGTAACGGTCTTTGGTCCACGCTTTTTTCCCCGTGGGCGTAAATTCTTCGTCAAAGGTATTGGGATCGTCCTCCAAGTCAAACAGGTTTTCCACGTTGTAAAAAGCAATGCTCAGTTCCTCCTTACTGGGATTAAAAGAGGTATTTTGAACCGAATGGCAGGAATTCAATAAAAGAGCAACACCGATCGAGGCTGTGAGGTAGAGGAAAGTGGACGTTTTCATGCCTGCAAAATTATTCAATCGTGCGACATAAGCTCAATATTGACAATAAATCTCTGTGAATTCCCCTTCCAAAATGGCTATTTTTGCCACCAAAATCCAAAGACATTCATGCGCGGCACATGGCTTCTCCTTCTGAGCTTCTTTTTTTGTGGCACTTTGCTCGCCAACTTGGGCAATCAAGAATGGAGCCTGAACGCCGAGAAAAGAGTTGGAGAACTTAACATTGATGGGCAATTGAATGAAGCTGCCTGGCTGGCCGCTCCCGTGGCCACCGACTTTGTTCAGCTTCAGCCCAACCCAGGCAAATCTTCCCGACAAAAAACCGAAGTCAAAGTGCTCTACGATGATGAGTTCATGTACGTTGGAGCATATATGTATGACAGCGCACCGGACAGCATTTTGAGCCAGCTCTCTGCCCGCGACCAACTGGAAAACACCGACTTCTTTGGCTTTTGGATCTCCTCTTTCCGCGATGGAATCAACGCCTTTGAGTTTTTCGTTACCCCCGCAGGAATTCAACTGGATGCCCAAGTGAGCACCTTTGGCGAAGACTTCAACTGGAATGCCGTTTGGCAATGCAACACCAGTTTGACCAAGGACGGGTGGATTGCCGAGTTTAAGATTCCTTACAGCGCACTGCGTTTTCCCGATCAAGAAGAACAAATCTGGGATGTGAATTTCACCCGTGTTATTCGCCGCCACCGCGAGCAAAGTTTTTGGCGCACCATCGACCCCGAGATTGATGGAATGATCATCCAAAGCGGAATACTCAAAAACATTCTCAACATTCAGCCCCCTACCCGACTCTTCTTCTATCCCTACGCATCCGCTTATTACGACACCTACACAAAGGACGATGGCAGCACGGGCAGCACCGCCTCAGTGAACGGTGGGATGGATGTGAAATTCGGCATTAATGAAGCCTTCACCTTGGACATGACCTTGATTCCTGATTTTGGTCAGGCCCAATCCGACAACCTCGTTTTGAACTTGAGTCCGTTTGAAGTACAATTCAACGAAAACCGGCAATTTTTCACCGAGGGGGTTGAGCTCTTTTCCAAGGGGAACCTCTTTTATTCCAGACGAATTGGAGAATACCCCATCAATGCGGGCGACGCCTACGATCAATTGGATGAAGACGAAGAAGTGGTTTCCCTCCCATCCATCACCCAGCCTCTGAACGTCTCTAAAATCTCTGGCCGAAATAAAGACGGACTGGGAGTAGGTATTTTGAACGCTGTAGTGAATTCGGCAAGTGCGGTGGTGCGAGACAGTGAAGGCCAAGAACGGGAAGTAGAAGTTGCCCCTTTTAGCAATTACAACATCATTGTGCTCGATCAGAACCTCAAAAATAACTCCTTCATCTCCCTCATCAACACCAATGTTATTCGCAATGGCAGCACTTACGACGCCAATGTCATCGGAACCAGCTTTGGAATTCGGAATAAGAAAAATAGCCTTCTGGTGGTTGGAAACGGAGCCTACAACAAGAAGTTCAATTACGATCCCGACACCGATGAAGGATTTTCGGGAGACATTTCGGTGGAAAAAATAAGTGGTCAGCTCAACTTTGGCTGGGGAGCGTTGGTGGAGAGCGAGCATTACGACATCAACGACATGGGCTTCCTCTTCGCCCCCAATGAAATGAACACTTGGGCTTACGTGGCTTACAACATCTTCGAACCCTTTGGCAGGTTCAACCGATTTTTTGCCTCCGCCTCCGTGGATTACAACCGACTCTACTCCCCCAACACCTTCACCTCTTGGTCCACCGAAGCCGAAGCCCGCATCACCTCCCGCGGATTTCACACCTATCAAATCGAGGGCTTTCTTCAACCCCAAGTGAGTTACGACTATTTTGAGCCCAGAAAACAAGGCGCCTTCATTGAAATGCCCGGCGTTTATTCTGTGGGTGGGTGGATCAGCTCGGATTACCGACGAAGAATCGCCATTGATTACGGCACCTGGTTTCAAAACAGCACGCCCCAAGGTTGGCAAGGCTTGAACTACCGCATTGCGCCACGGATAAGGGTGAACGACAAACTCTTCATCACTTACGTGTACAGCAAGCAAGGGATGAACAACGAGTGGGGATACACCTCAACGGACGATCAAGATCGGGTGGTGATTGGAACACGGGATGTGGACTCCCACACCAACGTCTTGAATTTGAGCTACATCTTCACCAATCGAATGGGACTCACCTTCAGGGCGCGGCATTATTGGAGTACCGCACGCTATCATTCCTTTGCCTATTTGGACGATGGCATGAGTGATTTTTCTGACCTCGGTGCGAATTACGGCGCACAACGGGTAGGATTGTTGGGCGATGAAATACAAAATTGGGAAAGGAACGGCGAAGTATTGGGAATGAATGACGGCGGCAGCAACACCCAAGACCGCTCCTTCAACGCCTTCAACATTGACCTTGTGTACACCTGGGTATTTTCTCCGGGAAGTGAATTGCGCATCGTTTGGAAAAACGCCATTTTGGATCAGGACTTCATCATCCCCGAAGACTTCGGCAACAACCTCGACCGTACCCGAAGATTGCCTCAAAACAACAGTTTCTCGGTCAAAATCTTGTACTTCATTGATTACTTGACCCTGAAGCGGAGGGGGAGTTCGATTCAGAATTGATTTTCGCGATTGCGGCTATTTTGTGTTGGTAGTGAGACTGACCTCTGTTGTTTTATTCATCTTTTAGCACATCTGATTTAGCTCGGACTGTTCTTCGAAAATCCCTATTGTTTTTATGGCATTCGATCGGCTATAACTGCATCCCTAAATCGCACCCGTATAGTTCCTGTTTAACATTTTAGCTAAATGGGAATTTTTAGTCTCTAATATTCTAGCTTAGAACACGCACAGTTCATCCTTAGCATAAGAATTTTAGAGCATTTAGGTACTTTGAACTAAAGAAATCGTAACGCTCTTGTTTTGAGCCGAACACGCTTATAGTGCAGCATTTGCTGGGTTCTAAAGACAGTCCATGAAGCAAAATCTAAGTTCTCTTTGGCAGTCAATATGTTCAAAACCTTTCGAACCGATTTGATGATATGCAGTAAATGGCTACCTTTCAAAAGCTCATTTTGAATTCCCGTTTAGCTTTTGTGTTATAGGATGTTATTGGGGAGGAAGGTGGGGGTGTATAATAGTTGGCGGTCATTAAAAACAAGAAAGATGAAATCAATATTAACAATTTTAATCTGCTTACTGACATTCACAATTCAAGCCCAAACCTTTGATGATTTAATCAAGAATGGTGACAAATTATATGATGAAGAAAAATATCTTGAATCAGCAAAAGAATATGAAAAGGCATTTAATCTTGAAGAAGGTAATGCTGGTCAATATTACAATGCCGCTTGTTCTTGGGCATTGTCGGGCGACACAATCCAGTCTATAAAAAACTTGAACCTTTC
>CAZYPV010000036.1:0-24658 GCA_964649515.1 uncultured Comamonadaceae bacterium
GTTGTGGTGCTTACTTTTTTGGTATCTCCATCAATCTGCAAATAGAAGATGCCTTGAACTCCTCTCGAAGTAGTGTGAGAATAGAACCCAGCAATCATGATGTTGCCTTTATCGTCCACAATGAAACGGTGATCAGAAATAATATCATCACCCAAATCATAGTCGTAATCCATCACCTCCTTGGTTTCGAGGTCGATACTGAAAAAGTGGCGCTTGTACTCTCGATCTCTCCTTTTACCACTTTCGCCCTCAATCCACTCCCCTCCTTGAATGTAGAGCTTGTTCTTTAACACAATACTATTGATGGAAAAACCTTCCTCAGTGTACGGCAATTCAATGTTGTACTCTTTTGGGAGGTCTTCCCCCTCCTCGAAAATCATGAATTTCAAAATCTCTTTTTGACCTTCCACGTAAGGAAGATGAATGAAGGCCATCATATGGGTACTGTCTTTCCGAACTTCTAAGCCGCCAGATCGCCATTTACTTGTCGCTACCTCTTCTGAAATCAAGGTCATATCTCCCTTCAACTTCATGGTGTTTTTGTCTAGCTGACCGAAATAATAGGCTTTTTTGTCTTCTTTCTTGTCGTAAGTTGAAGTGAAGGCAAAGACTTTTCCTTTGAATATTCTTACCGACTCAAGGTCATGATTTTCACCGAGGTATTCGATTTCAATTTCCTTGATCTCAATGTTCATTTTCTCATCGAGAAGGGCCACCATATCATCGCTTCTTCGTCCGGGAGTGTAGGCATTCACATACGAAGTTCCATCGATCTCACCCATGTAGTAAGAGAACGATTCCTTCCCCTTAAAAACACCGCCATACTCAATGTCTTGAGCCGATAATTGATGTACCAAAAGTGAGCTAATAATGGTAAAAAAGAGCGTAGTAATATAGAATCGCATGGTTTTGGGGGATATTGATTTTAGTTGTTTTTGCTTATTGTGATGTTATTCTTCCTCTTCAAAAATCACATTGTATCGCTCACCGAAGCTGCGTTGTTCTGCGGTGAAGTCTTGATGAAGCTGTTTCATTTTAGAAAAAACCGCTGATTGTAAGCCGTAAGCCCGTTGTTGAACTTCTGGGGTGAAGCTGCTATCATCTGCTGCCAAGATCTCTATTAACTCACCGTACTCTTCCTCCATGAGCTCGTCATAGCCTTGGAACAAAGCTTTTGACGCTTTTAGGAGATCCTCATCATCTTGAAACTTCCCCAAAGAATCGAGCATTTGAATCGACTCTTTCACTCTTCCTCGCAAAATGAGATAGTTTGCAGACATTTCTTCCTCATTCAAATCGGTCATTGCCGCATCGAGTTGATCGAAAGCCAAAATCACTGCTGTTTGTTTTTCGATAATGCTGTCGTTGTAAGCCGCTGCTTTGTCTGAACGGGAGGTGCAGGAAACAAAGGCGAGGCTCATCACCACAAATAGAACAAATACGTTTTTCATGTCCACAGAGTTGAGGCAGTGAAATTAGGTATAATTGGCTAGCTAGTGAAATCAAAACGGCAAAGAAGGTTCTGAACCTCATCCATTCCCCAGCTCCATTCAACATAAAACACGAAAGCTCATATTCATTGAATCCTCTTATCTTTCGCCCATGCTTCCAAAACCAAACACCTTTTCTACCGCAGAAGACTTCCGAACAGGCAGCATTCTTCTCATCGATAAACCCCTCGACTGGACCTCCTTTGACGTGGTGAATAAAGTGAGGTACATCATCAGAAAACAACTTGGGTTTCGGAAAATAAAAGTAGGCCATGCAGGAACCCTTGATCCAAAAGCTACGGGCTTGTTGGTGATTTGTACGGGGAAAATGACAAAGGAAATCCAACATTTCACCGCAGATGCGAAAACCTATACCGGGACTTTTCATCTCGGGGCTACCCGACCCAGTTTTGATTTGGAAACCGAAATTGACGCTCACTTTCCCATAGACCATATCACGGATGACTTACTTCGTGAAGCTGCTCAAAACATGACGGGTAAAATTCAGCAAACACCACCTGTTTTTTCAGCCAAAAAAGTCGATGGTCAGCGAGCATACAAAGCGGCAAGAGCTGGAAAAGAAATTGAACTAAAGCCCGTTGAAGTGGAAATATTTGAATTTGAACTCACGCGAATTGCTTTACCAGAAGTGGACTTCAAGATCAAATGCAGCAAGGGAACCTACATCCGTTCCATGGCCTTCGACTTTGGAAAAGCGCTGAACAGTGGAGCCCATCTTCAAGCACTGCGAAGAACCGAAAGCGGGCAATTTAAAATGGAAGACGGCATGAGCATCGAACACTTCCAGAGCAGGATTGCAAGCATTGAACCCCTACCTCAAGAAGGATTAGCAAAATAGCGCCGTTTTTCGTAATTTTGCTCCCTTTTGTGCACAAGATCTTACCGATTGATATATGAAACTATCCCAATTCAAATTCGAACTTCCCGAGAAGCTAATTGCTCAATATCCAGCGCAGAACAGAGATGAGTCTCGTTTGATGGTGATTGACCGAGCTACTGGGAAAATCGAGCACAAGTTGTTCAAAGATGTTCTTGATTATTTCGAAGAACAAGACGTCATGGTGATGAACAACACCAAAGTATTTCCAGCGAGAATGTACGGTAACAAGGAAAAGACCGGCGCTACCATTGAGGTGTTCTTGCTCAGAGAGTTGAACAGAGAATCACTGCTCTGGGATGTTTTGGTGGATCCAGCCCGTAAAATTCGAATTGGAAACAAATTGTACTTCGGTGAAAACGATGAACTCGTTGCCGAGGTGATTGATAACACCACTTCTCGCGGAAGAACCCTTCGTTTCCTCTTTGACGGAACACACGAAGAGTTCAAAGCAACCATCTACAAGTTAGGTGAAACTCCACTTCCTAAATACATTGATCGCGAGGTAGAACCGGAAGACGAAGAGCGTTTTCAAACCATCTTCGCCAAAGAAGAAGGCGCTGTGGCGGTCCCTACTGCCGGAATGCACTTCTCCAAGCAATTGATGAAGCGCATGGAGCTGAAAGGGGTTGAATTTAGCGCAGTAACCTTGCATGTTGGTTTAGGAACTTTCCGCCCAGTGGAAGTGGAAGACCTGACGAAACACAAGATGGATTCTGAACAAGCGTTCATTACCCAAGAAACGGCAGACATTGTGAACCGAGCAAAAGACAACCGTAAGAAAGTGTGTGCTGTGGGTACAACGGCCATGCGAACCATTGAGTCCAGCGTTTCCACTTACGACCGTTTGAAGCCATATGATGGATGGACCAACAAATTCATCTTCCCTCCTTACGACTTCAAAATTGCCGATTGCATGATTACCAACTTCCATACCCCTCAGTCAACCCTCCTCATGATGGCGGCTGCTTTTGGTGGATATGACCTTATTATGGAAGCTTACCAAACAGCAATCAAAGAAAAATACCGTTTCTATGCTTACGGAGATGCCATGCTCATCCTATAAGCTTGAAATTGAAAATACATTTAAAAGAAAGCCTTCTCCTGTAGAGGGCTTTTTTTTGACCTCCCTTTTTTCCCAAATGATTGTCCGTATTCGTTGAACCAACCCCTTTTACTGGATTTGAAGTGATGTCCGTATTTACTACTTGAGATCGGAATTTAGTTGAATGGCTTCGCCGGTGGAGGTTGCTTGCGCAACGGTATAGACGCTTGAGCAGGTTGTTTAGGAATAGCACAAGACATGAAAACTCCTCTTAACAACTCGCGGCCAAGTCGTTGAGGCGCTGAGTATATGAACTTGCTTTACATTTATTTGTACTACAGCGGAGCTACATTTTTTCCTAATCACATCAGGTTTCACCGTCAAAGCTGAATGATTCCTTGAGCTTCTAAAAGAGCTTCGTGAAAAAATATCGCTGCTTTGATGCTGAGCTACTTTCCTGCATCCTATTTTAGCGGCAATGAAACACTGGCTTCTTTCTGTGATTTTTCTGCTCACTTTTTCGTTTTCCGGAAGTGCTCAGCAGCGTGGTGGACACCAAGAGTTGCGCTTTTTGAAGGAAGTGTTTCAAGCCGGAAAGGGATTGTTGAAGAAAGACAAAGCACAGCAAGTAGCCCAATGGGAGGAAAATCCAAAAGCCGTTGCGGCAGCACTCACGGTAATGATGGGTCCGTTTGCCGCACACCGCATTTACTTGGGAACAAGCGCTAAAGTACCCGTATTTTATACCCTCACCTTGGGCGGGGGCTTGGGTGCCTTGCCCATCATTGACCTCATACTCATTCTTGCCGCAAAAGACCTCTCGATTTATTACAACAAGGACTCCATTTTCCTTTGGAGTGAATAAAAGAATGATTGTCCGTATTCGTTCCACCAAACCTCACCTCGGGTTTGAAGTGATGTCCTCCACATTTACTGCTTGAGATTGGAATTTGGTTGAATGGCTTCGCGGGTTGAAGTTGCTTATGCAACTGTTTAGACGCTTGCGCGGGTTGTTTAGGGAAAACACCAGGTATGATAACTACAATTCAGAACTCGCTGCCGAGTTGTTTAGGTGTTGAATATATGAGCTTCCTCTACATTTATTTGTACTAAAGCGGATATACATCTAAAAAAAACGGCATCCCTGAATAGGAATACCGTTTTTCAATTTGAGTTTTATAACTCCTTTACTTCTCAACTCTTTTAATGCTGCAACCAATGGCTTTGGTGCTCTCGGGCTTCGCTTTTTTACCCTTTACCATGTTCATCATCGCATTGCTCAAGTAATGTTCTTTTACTTCTTTCGCGTTGTCAACGTTATCATCAATCGCTCCTTTGTAAGCCAATTTGAGGTCCTTGTTGAAAAGATAAACGTGAGGGGTCGTTCTCGCACCAAAAGCATCTGCCAATTTGTGCTCTTCATCCAATAGATAAGGCATGGTATAAGCTACTGCTTTTGCGTGTTTGCTCATGGCCGCCATGGAGTCGTCGCCGGTTCTTTTGGCCTCGTTGGAATTGATCAATACCATTTCAACACCCAAGGCTTTCGCTTGCTCGTGCAATCCGTTGTATCGTCCTTCCCAACCTTCAGATTTTCCTTCTCTTCCAATCACGAACGGACAAGTGTTGCAAGAAAAAACCACCAATAGTCCGTTTTCTCCTTTAAGACTTTCGAGGCTGTGCATGCTGTTGTCGATGTTAGCCATCTTTGCATCAGCCATGGGGGCTTTGCTTCCAATTTCGAGGTTAACTACTTCGCCTTTGTTGGCCATAAATGCTGATCCAATGATCGCCATCATCAAGGCGCCGGCGATGAATAAGTGCTTTTTCATAAATAAGAATTTAAAGTGTTTCGTGTTTCATCCAATACAACCACCGAAGATAGGATTTGTTGTGCCACCAAAGCGCTAAAAAAATACAAGGAGGGTACATTTTTGAAATGAGTAAGCCCCTGAGATGGAAGGAGTAGAAAACCAAAAAGGTCGTCTCGTTAGACAACCTTCTTTGGTAAATAAATGAAAACAATTAAACTATCTAATATCTCTACATGAGAACTTACATTAAGGTTTAACGGCCAAAGCTGAAAAGGGTTCCATTTTTTAGGCAGAAAAACCCAAGTTTTTTCTAAGCTCTTGAAAACCAAATGTCCTACAATGGAATGTTCCCGTGTTTCTTTTTGGGTGATTGAACCACTTTGTTTTTGAGCATTTCGAAAGCTCGAATCAATTTCTCACGAGTTTGGTGGGGCTTGATCACCTCATCCACATACCCCATGGCCGCGGCGTTGTATGGATTCGCGAAGAGTTCCGCATACTCCGCTTCTTTTTCTTTCCATTTGGCTTCTTGATCGTCTGCAGCCTTGATTTCTTTTCTGAAGATGATCTCAGCAGCACCCTTCGCCCCCATCACAGCAATTTCAGCCCCCGGCCAAGCAAAATTCATGTCTGCACCAATGTGTTTTGAGTTCATTACATCATAGGCTCCTCCGTAGGCTTTTCGGGTGATGACGGTTACTCGGGGCACGGTAGCCTCACTGAAGGCATACAACAACTTGGCTCCATTACTAATGATTCCGTTCCATTCTTGATCGGTTCCGGGCAAAAATCCTGGAACATCTTCAAAAACCAAAAGAGGAATATTGAAGGCATCACAAAAACGGACAAAACGAGCGGCTTTGTTCGACGCATCAATGTCCAATACCCCAGCTAAATACGCCGGTTGATTTGCCACTACACCAATGCTCTTCCCTGCCAAACGAGCAAAACCAACCACCATGTTTTCTGCATATTGAGCATGTACTTCGGTGAAAGATCCTTCATCAATGGTATGCTGAATTACTTCTTTGATGTCGTAAGGCAAATTGGGATTGTCGGGCACAATTTGGTCCAGTGCTGGCCTGCTCTCATCACCTCCTTCATAAGGAATGGAAGGTGCTTCTTCTTCGCAGTTTTGAGGAACGTAGCTCAACACCCGTTTCATGGCTTCAATGCAGGCAATTTCATTGGCGCAAGAAAAGTGCGTTACACCCGATTTTGTGCTGTGCGTGCTCGCTCCTCCAAGTTCTTCACTGCTCACCTCTTCGTGAGTAACGGTTTTCACTACGTTTGGACCCGTAACAAACATGTAGCTGGTGCCTTCCACCATGAAAATAAAGTCCGTCAAAGCAGGTGAATAAACCGCTCCACCTGCACAAGGGCCCATAATGGCGGAAAGTTGAGGTACTAAACCGCTTGCTTGAACATTGCGGTAGAAGATATCTGCATAACCTCCCAAAGAAACCACGCCCTCCTGAATACGTGCTCCTCCAGAATCATTGAGGCCTATCACAGGGGCTCCATTTTGCGCGGCCAAATCCATGATCTTGCAAATTTTACTCGCGTGGGCTTCGGCCAAAGAACCTCCCAAAACGGTGAAATCTTGAGAAAAAACGTACACAAGTCGTCCGTTTACTTTTCCATATCCGGTCACTACTCCATCACCCAGAAACTTTTGCTTATCGAGTCCAAAGTTGGTACTCCTGTGGGTCACCAACATGCCAATTTCTTCAAAACTCCCTTCATCCAAAAGAAAGTGCAAGCGCTCGCGAGCGGTGAGTTTTCCTTTGCTGTGCTGGGCATCAATTCTTTGCTGACCTCCACCCAATTTGGCTTCTTCAGTTCTCTGGTCTAATGATTCAAATTTTTCGCTCATGTGCTGTAAATGGGACTCAAAGATACCACGAAAAAGGGGGGATGCGCAAACGGAAATGTTCTGGACTGAAAAGGGCAGTGTTAACGCATCAAATACATTTTCCCGATGCCTTTATTGAAATAGGGAGAAGCTGCAGAATCGCGGTGTTGAACCACCTTCCCTTGTTGTTTGGCAATGACCCGATAGAGATAGACGCCGTTGGCCAAAGGATCGCCATATTGATCTCTTCCATCCCACCAATATTCACTGCGGTTCCGACCAATCACCATAGGGCCAAATTCCTCGGTTCGAATTTCCCGCACTACTCGTCCGCTGATGTTCATGATTTGAATGTAAATTTCATCGGGAGGTGCAGCACCGGTTAGGGTGAAAACAAACTGGGTGCGGGTGGTGAAGGGATTGGGGTAGTTGAGAACATCGGTAATGCTGCTCTCGGTGATGACTTCAAAATCGATAACGTAGTCCAAATCACCACTGGTATTTCCGCTTTTGTCTTGGGCTTGAACCAGCAAACGGTAGCTACCGTCTTGGGAGAATTGCGGCCGGTATTCGAAGGCCACTTTATTGTCTTCCTCCGCAGGAATCCACAGCATTTCATCTTCGTTGGCAAAAAAGACGGGACGCTGCTCTCCCCCGGGGTCTTGCACATAAATTTTAAAGCTCGAAGTATCGCTCAGTTCGTTCATGATCAGGTATGGATTCTCATCGTCCAAACTTACCCGAATCAGTGGTTGAGCACTTACAATGTCGCCATTCAGAATTCGTCGCCCATCGAAGGTCACCTCCAAGAGAGGATTGATACGGTCGTCTTCCACCACAAAATTAAGCTGAAGCTGATTGTTAAAGCGGTACTGCTCCAATTGATCGTACTGACCGGTTTCTGGGTTGAAGGCATTCGCTTCTACTTTTAATGTGTGCGCCCCAATCAAATCATTGGTGCTCAGGAAAACGGTGTCCAACAAGTGTTCACCCACCAAAAGGGAGTCCAATCGATAACGTTTTTCCTGACGAATGAGTCCGTTCTTCTCAATAGTATAGCTCATCAGGATGGAGTCCATGGGCAGTTCTCCAGCATTGCTCACTGCTACACAAAGCGCCAATTCTTCACCTGCCATAACGGTGTCTTTTGGAAAATAGAAGCCTTCAGCGGCATTCAACGCACATTCGGGAACGTGGTTTCCAATCAATCGCCAATGCTGGATTTGCGGTGCAGTTTGGTTCTCCTCATCCCGCAAAACGGCATCAATTTCGATGTACGGATGTTGGCTTCCATCCACGAGCGAATTCAGTTCTGTTAATTCTCCGCTCAATTCTGAAAAATCGGCCACATCAATGCTGGGATTGTTATCGCTTCTTCCCTTCAGTTGAATGATGAGTTCGTCGTTGGGTTCACCGCTTGCTTCCCACTCAAATCGTTCCCACAAAGAAGACACTCCAAGTGCGCGTGTGCTCATGCTACCAGAACCCAGGCTTCCCGTCATACTGGCCTCCAGCTCGATGAACGCGTCAATACTGTTCCCCATTACCTCAAGAACACTTTCTGGATTTCCTTTTTCCATGAAGAAAATAAAAGGCACGGAATCCTGCCCAAGTCCTATTTGATTTGCCCCCAAATCTTGAAAAAGATCATAGACCTCGGGAGCATAGGTGTCCCAAGCGTCATAATCCACATGTTGCCAAGTGTAGATTAGCAAATAATGTCCGTCTTCCACTTCATTTTCAATCATGTTGATCATGCCCTGCATTTGTTCGCTGCTGTTTTGCCGGAAGATGAAGTAATTCTCTGGTCGTTGACGCGCATTGGCACAGGCCATGACATTCCCAAAGCTGTTTTCTGGATAAGTATTGTCGTAATTGCTGGCCCATGGAATGAGGGTACTGCTATCCATCACGGCCACATGCAGCGCTGGAGTACCACCACACCCTGCATACTCCATCACTTGTCCGCTAATCTGGTACCTTGTGGCTGAAGACTCAAAGGTATTGCTGGGTGAACCGTAAACACTGGCTTTTAAAGGAACTTCTTGCGAAAAGAAATCCAAGCTTTCATTGGGGGTATTTGGTGAGAGTTGACTTCGTGAATTTTGAGTGAACTGTTGGTAGTCAGCCTGCCCCCAACCTCGCTCATCTTCCAAAATTTCGAAACTTGCATGGCGCCAATCGAAGCCATTTTCCGCACTGCTGTCAGGACTACACCTCCAATAATACACCCCCTCTTCCCACTGCATTTCCGGCTCCCAAGAAATCAATCCGCCTTCAGCAAAAAGGAGCTCGTCCACCAAATCGTCCCCATTAAAATCCCGGCTCCGATCAAGCTGGAAGCGATAGGGTTTTAAGGGGCTCAACAAATCTCCTGTGGAAGCATAAAAACCCTCGGGAGGGCTTGGGATGATGCTGAAATTATAGGGGAAAACCGGGAAAACACTTCCCGAAGTGATGTTGACCGATCTCCCCTGAACGATGTTATTGGTCACATTTTCGAGCTCATCCACTTGAATGGAAGGATGATCTACAAAAACATCAAAAGTATTGATACCCAAGCCCCGCAAAGGGTCTAAAGGAAGGGTAAACACCAATTCGTTTTGAAAAGCCATTTGATCCACACTTCTAAAAATGGAGGTGTCCGTTCCATCGGGAAAATGCCGCTTCAGCTCAACACCAAAACCCGATGAAATGAGTTTGCCTATATTGGTGATGTCCACATGCACCTCAAATTCTTCTAGGGCTGAATTTAAGTTTTCGGGAACAAAGGAGATGTTTTCTGGGGCGATGACGAGATCGGGCTTGGGCCATGAATTTAGCACCAAAGAAGGATCTCCGTGAAGGGCAAAGGTGAGGGCTGCGTTCTCCGTGTAGAGATTTTGAAAATTGCCTTGAAAAGCCTGAACTGCTCCTTGCATGCATTGACCGATGGACTGACCGTAGCTGGTTCTGAAGATCTGATCGTAAAAACTGCTGGTCCAAATGTTCAAATAGGACGGTAAGCCCAAATCTCCCTTCGCAATGAATCCAATAACCCCGGCATTTGGTGCAAGAACAAACTCCTCACTGGTACTGAGTCCTTGCGACAAATGAATGTTCCCCGTATAACAGCTATTACCTATCAACAAGGGGTACTTCCCTTGATTGTCGTAGCTGGACGGACTATCGATGTTGACATCAAACCCCGTACTGGAAGCGTGTCCGAAAAACGTCATGAGCGACACCCCTTCTTCAATCAGAAGTTGGATGCTGTCGGAAACGCTAATTTGGATCGGGTCTGTACTGCTTTTGTAGAAGGAAAACACATCTCCCCCAAAGCATACATCTTCTACAATGTTCTCATAATTTTCAAGATATCCTCGAAAGAGCGATTGTTCGAATTGGTTTCCACCTCCACCAAAATGGAGCACGTTCTTCATCCAAGCGGCGGGAGGGGCGTTTTCAAACTCGATCACCTTATTCAAATAATCGAATACCGCCTCGTTGTTTTCGGCGGCGAGTCGACCCGTGGGGATGGCTGCTTCGAAGAGGGTTCCATTCAATCCTGCAGTGAACGCCAAATCGGAAGTTGGGTGCCCATAACTCGGCACCAAGTTGCGGGCATACTTTTCTTCGTTGTTGCGCGCCCCAACTGTGGAGCTGATATTCATTTCATGGATGCTTTTGCCAAGCAGGAATAGATGACTTGGTGGCGAATCCCACGTAGTCAATAAGGCATTGCAAAAGCGACGAATACTCAGAGGATGCTTGTAAATTCCAGCTGCATACTGATGGTAGAGCTCATTCACATCCACCAACAAGCACGGCAATCCCGTGTTGTTTTTATAGGAAGCATAGTTGCTGGCCGAAGTGATTAAACTCGGGTGGGTGATGATGACCATCGCACTGTCGAGTGGCGAAGACAGGTAATTGGTAAAAAAACCGCTCGAACTCACTGGTGCTAAACTTGGCTGAGCATTGAAGAGGCTTTCATCAATCAGTAAAATATTCACGCTGTTTCCCCCTTCAAAAGGCACAATGCTTTGCCAAACCCCATTGTTTTGAGTCAAGGGAAGCTCCCATCGAATTCCATCATTGTTCAGCACAAAGCACCTCGGTTGATTGCCTCCAAATGCCGTAATGTTCAGTACTGCCTCATTTCCGCCCGGGTTCTGAACACTGAACACGGCTTTGAGATCGTTGGCAAAATTCAAGGTTCTGGGGTAGGTAATCTCAATGTTGGAAATGACGTGGTAATCCGTTGCCACGCCGAGATCGTCCACAGAGCGATGTGTGATTCGAGTGCTCGGACCCAAATCTTGGCTTGGCAAATCAAAACCGAAATTATTGAGCTGATAACCGTAGTAAATGCTGTCAATCACAGGCACAAACGGACTCCCATACCCCACTTGAAGGTGGTGATTCCAAATGCCTGTTGCCAGAGAAGCGCTGGCGGAAATGGCCTTGACTTTGGGCATTGGGGCATCGTTTCCCTGATAAGCATTGGGCGTGGGCAAGTCTTTATCCCTACTTTGTCCCTTTCCAAATCGGGTATCATACCATCCCTCTGCTTCTTGGTACCAAGGAAGAGCGAAGCCGTTCTGATCTTGAACCCCAAAAAAGTAGTTGTCGTGATAAGAACCCAAGCTCTTGCTCAATACAAAATTGATGTTGGGAAGGTTTTCAATCGCCGAATTGGAAGCATAAAGTTGCGCGCGGAGAGGAGTGGAGCCGGAGGACTTGCTTACATACACTCTTGCGGTATCGTTGAAATTGCTGTAGTGCGGGTTGTTTTGATCGGATGGTGACTGGTAAAGTTCTCGATCGAGCCAACCGTCATTTTTTTGAGCGTGAAGCAAAAGAAAATCTCCAGAGTCAAAACTGCCATCTCCACCGTCAAAAACCTGAACACTTTGCTCTTGTCCGCGTGCATGAATACGTATCTCATCGCTATTCAACCCACTCACGGGAAATCCTGCGCCTTGCAGATCTTGATAACTTAGACGCACAATACCGTCTTGCGAAACGGGAAAATGCCAGTACTGCGCATTGTAATCGATCCATTCATTGCCCAGTTGCGCTTGGGCTGATGAGCTCCAAACAAAGAGTGCAATAAACCAAAAGAAAAAGCCGATGTTCCGCATGAGGTCTAAGATCGATGATATTCTTGTTGCTCGTTGTTCATTTAAGGGAAGTTATGCAAGGAAAGATGTGCAAACAAATTGCATTTCTTGAAGTCTTGAAAGCCCACTTCTTCAGTTTCCCGCTTGGCGCAAGCTACTAGGCAAAATGCGAGCAAGAATGTTTCTCCCCACCGCTGGATTTTCGATGTGCATCATGTGTCCGCAAGCCCCTACTACGAGCAGCCGTTCTGCAGTGATTTTTTCTGCTTCTTCTTGTTGGCGTTTGGATGGAAAAAGTGGATCAAGCTCTCCATGAATTAGGCTGCACTTGATTCCTGAGGTGTTCAAAAAGTTTTCGGCATCCTCCCGATTTTTCATGGCCTTCAAGCTGAACTGGATGTCCTTGGCCTTCATTTGTTTTGCCAAATCAATGGCCTTCTCAATTTCACCAGCACAATTTACTTGGTTTTCTTCTGAAAAAAGGGCTTTGATCATCCCACGAATGTACCTTTCCTTGTTGTACGCAACTGCTTCGATGGCCCGTTCTCGAGCTGCTTTCTTTTCTTCGCTATCGGCTTTGTATGTGGACTGCCATAAAATGATTTCGGAGACTTTCTGGGGTTTCAACATGGCCATGGCTAAGGCAAAATATCCACCCATGGAGTGGCCACAGAGCAAAAATTGTTGGTCTTCATCGAAGTTCAGGAGCAACTCTTTCCAAGCAGCTTCTGCCAGTGAACTTAAAAGCGCTTCTCCCTCAAACGACGGCGCTTCTCCATGCCCTGGAAGTTCCAAGAGTAGAGCGCTTTGATCCTCCGGCAACAGCGCATTCCACATGCTTTTGTTTTCTAGAAAACCATGAATAAATAAAGGAATGGGTTGCTGTTTTTGTTCTTTACTCCTTTTCTTCCACTCCGCTTCGTCTTCGGGTTTTGCCCAAGAAATGTTGAAGGGTTTATTGCGGACAGATGGTTCCATAGTCGGGCAAAAATATCAAAACATCACCGCTTCCTACGCTGCCATCATTGTTCAGATCTGCGCTACAATTGTTGCTGCACCCAATTTCGCCCAAAATCACCAAAAGGTCTTGAACATCCACTTGACCATCTAAATTGATATCATTGGGGCAAAAACAGGAACTCGGGGCAATAAAAACGGCGTTTGAAGCGAATGAGCAAGTTGGATCATTGGTGAAGAAAGCATTCACATCTTGCGAACTTCCATCAGAGACAAGATCGATCAAATTGAGGGCTATGGGCGAGGTACTAAAGTCAAAATTTTGACCGTTCACCGTCAATTGCCCACCTTCTGGCGCTTCGTCAAAAGTGAAGAGCAAGGCCTGTGTATAGGTGTTGGTTGAGGGATCACAAGCCCCTTGAACGCCTGTGGTGAGTAGATTTAAACTGCAAGGAGGTGTTGCTCCTTCCCAGAAAGCCACTCCATTTTGCGCTCCATCTCCAATGTAGTTGAAAGGGGGCAGTGCGTCAACAAAATCACCCGCAGACCAAATTCCTTTGGCTACCGCAATGTTTTCTCTTCCATTTCCTCCACTTCCAAACTGCATAAAATCCAACATATCTTCAGGATCGTTCAAATCTGGAAATGGTACGTACAACGCCAAATCGATGCCCCCAGCTGGCGGATTCCATGATGTCCAAGACAAGGTTACGGACCCACCGGGAGTTAAAATCAGCGACCCGTTAAGTACATTGAGGGTACTGATGTTCACATTACTGGCTCCTGAACTCAAGCGGTGATTGGCCAAATTGATATTGCAGGTGCCGTAATTGGTAATGGTGATGGTTTCATTGTCTGGATTTACCTCAGAAAGACGAGGGTTTTGACAACAATTGGACGGCGCTTGCCATAGGTTATTCTCAAAAATACTGCAATCGGGGTCGAAGGTGAAGAACACCGTAACATCCACATCTTGTCCGTTGGCCACCAAATTCCCGATGTTAACGGTTTGAGGGCTCCCGGTTACGGTGTACAAATTCCCATTCACGCTGAGCAGTCCGGATGGAGGAGGGGTGGTATAGCTTACTTCAATTTGTGCGCTATAACGGTTCAACTCGGGGTTGCATTCTCCTACGTTGATGAGGCTCACGCTTTCCAGCAAACACTCATTGCCTAAAGTCCAACCAATGTCTTCAAAAATGCCCAGCACAATTGGACCGGGATCATGATTCGCCTCTGCCGTTCCCAAGAAGGGTGTCATCAGTGAATTGATGTTTCCCGGTGTGTAGGTATTTTCATTGAGGTGCGAGTAGCTTGATCCGCTGGCAAAAGTACCGGGGGCATACATCCTCGGGCGGGTTCCACCATTGCTCGCTACTCCCTCAACTCCGTTCCAAAAGAGGTTGTTCCCAGTAAGCGCATCGCCCAAGGCAGTAGAACCGTTGCTCAGTGAAGTGAGGTCTGTACCATTGTTCAATTCCACAAAGGTGTCGTAAATCACCGGGTCATTATTGATTTCTAAAAACCCTTGATTTCCGTTCACCGCGGCACTTCCGAAAAAGCCCAAACCGTGGCACAACTCGTGCAAAACCACGGTCACAAAATCATATTGTCCGCTGGGTGTATTTCCATCCGTTCCAAAGTACCAATTGAAGTTGCTATTGAAAGTACAAGTAATGTCTCCTTGCCCAACGGCATTATCTACTCCACGCAATTTATTCGCCAGTGCCGCAGCATAGTAGGTGTTGTTTTGTTCGGCGCCCGGGAAATTTCGAAACAAGTTTTGTGCACCTGCAAAGCCCAATGTACCCCCACTCAAGGACTGCCAATTGGCATCAATTACGATAGGTACACTTGAGGTGAGCGCAGAAGCCCAAATATCAACGGCATAATCAAAAGCGATTTGGGCGTTGGTAGGGAAGTTATTGTAGTTCACCGTGATGACGACCGCACGTTCTCCGTTGGGATCAAAATCAGCAGGTGGTGGGACAAAACTGAACTCATCCACCCCCGTGCCTTGGAGTCCGTGTTCACAAGCTTGATGTTGATACCCCCCCAAACCGCACACCAATTGAGCTTGAAGTGAAGGAAGGGCGATAAAAAAGAAAAAGAGTGTAAAGAGTTGTTGTTTGATCGTCATGGCAAGCGTTTGGTTTTTAGTGCAATACAATATAAGCGGCAATGACCGTGAAATGTTCATTCACGATAAACTCTGCGTGGTGGCACATTCGAATTATTGAACCATCCATCGGTATCTACCGAGGATCTCCCCTGCTTTCGATTTGAGCTCGAGAATGTAATTGCCTGGCAGTGGATCGAGGAGCATCAGGTTTCCGTCCTCGCTCCAGATAAAAGGAACGCGCTGACCCAAAGCATTTCTCAATACCAGTTCATCAGCTTCATCGTGGTTTAAGTAAAAACTTCCTTGATTTGGGTTGGGCTGAACCGGGTTGAGGGTTGAAAAGCGCATTTTATGAGCACTTTGAACGTCGGAATACGTAAAATCTCCATTGATATCAACCTGCTTCAAGCGATAGTACAATTCTCCTGAGGAAGGGTGTTTGTGGTTGAAGCGATATTCACTTGGTTCTAAACTGTTTCCCGCTGCTTGGAGAACAGCAAGGGTAGTCCAGTTTACGAGATCGAGGGAATGTTCCACTTCGAAATGACTGCTTTGATGCTCGCTTTCGGTGGTCCAAATACATCCTACCTCATCCTCCAAGGCACGGTATTTTGTTTGAAACGACAAGCCCTCCACAGGCAGCATCAAAGCTGAACAGAGGTACAATGTACTTTGCATTTGTTCTACGGAGCACGAGCATCCTTGACTGGGGTCCATGGTGATGGTTACTGATTCCGGGCTCAGTCCCAAAGCACCCGCGATGGAAGAAACGGGGAGTTGGAGGGAGAGTTCCCCCGGTTGGAAGGTGATGCTTGAAGGGATGGGGTCGATCAAACCGCCATCTACCGCGGATCCCGATACTGTGTAGTTCAAAGTCACTTCCTCAGAAAAATCATCTCCATTGTTCACAAAGAAAAAATAGCCACTCTCTTCGCAATTTCCGGGATTGCTTTGGCCTAAAGACGCGGCGGCAGTCACTTCAACATCCACGCCCGCCGTAAAGCTTTCAGCTTCCAAGAAAACGGCAGAATCGTAGATGGCATCTCCTGCATCTGCTACAGCAATGATGATTTGATAGGTTGCACAGGGTTCCGTGACAATGCTAGCGGTGAGTGGTACGGTATAGCCATCAAATTCATGCGCTGTTCCCGCGAGGTTATCGTTATAATATGCACTGTAATAGGGCGGACAAGCAGCACCATTGTTGTTTACGTTGTTGATTGTTACGGGGTCGGTTGTTCCTGGAACAGTAGCAATATTCGTGTTGGGCGCATAACCCGGTCCGCTCACAAAAAAGCCAAAAGCATCGTTCACCGTTCCACACACGAATTCGGGGTACTCGTCTGAGGCAAACACATAGGTGAAAGTGACACCGTCTGTTTGTGCCACAAAATCGAATTGAAAAACGGCTGCATCTTGCGTAAAATTATCGGCAATGTCGTCGAGCAAATTCAAACCATCGGTGTAAAAGCCCGTGCCTGTGCTTCCACTGGTATTTGGTCCTTCGGCATCCATTGCATTTCCGCTACTAAGGATAATCCCTTCTTCAATACCAATGGAAGACCCTTGAGAGAAAGTTCCAATAGCATTGAGGTTGCCAGTGTATTGAATGTTGCTGGCAGACAAGCAATCGCCGAGAAAAACATCAGAAATAAGGGCTTGAGGTGAGAGGGTTCCTGTTTCAACTTGAATCACCTCTGGAGGATCGGGGATGTTGCAATCTGCATTACCAATTTCAATCACAATAAATTCATAAGCGCCCGTATCCATGGTTCCTGTGGCAACGACATTCCCCAAAGGTCCGAGTAGCGTGTAGTTGGCATAATTCCATCCATCACCAAAAGAATCGAACAATTCCAAATAAAGACATCCCTCCTCCAAACAAACGGGAGTACCTGCAGTAGCAAAGCCGGAAGCAATGGCTCCATCGTCTGAAGACAAGCTCCACGAAATCTCATAATCATAGGTGCCTCCCTGTGCTATAAAGGTGTAGGGGTCCGGACAATTGGCTCCCCCCGAACACGCAGCATCGTTCACTGCAAAAAGTGTGCTTCCCGGCGCGCCATTGAGGATTCCTGCGTCTGTACCTGAGAGCGACCAAGAAACTTCGCCGGGGAAAAGGCCTGGTGTCACATTCAACTCAAAGCAACCGTCGGGCACACAAAAGCTCACCACTTCACTCGCTCCACTGAGCAAGGTTCCTGTGAACAAACTAATTCCTGAGTTCTGATCGATTAAAGTGTATTGCGCGCCGTCCCAGCCATCACCAAACGAATCAAACATGGTAAAGGTGAGTGTGTTTTGTGTGCACTGCGCATTCAAGTAATTTGACTGAGAAAGCCCCAACATCAAACAACACAAAGCACAGGTACGAAGCACCGTGTTTAGCCTAAGCAGAGTGGTTGAGTTGGTCATGCAGTTTCGTTAAGGTCGAAATAAACAATTTACAATATACGGAAATTGTATGTAAAAAACTCATTTTTAGTCATCAAGACCCCAAAAATGCTGTGCTCATGATTTAAGAATTATCGCTATTTTAGCACGCATGACACACTTGGCGCAAAATTTAAAGTCACTTCGCAAGGAAAAAAAGCTCACTCAGGCTCAGTTAGCAGAGCGCGTGGGGGTGAATCGTTCGGTGATTGGTGCTTATGAGGAAGGCAGGGCTGAACCCAAACTTTCTACCTTGGCCCTTTTATCGCGATTCTTCAAGGTAAGTTTGGATGAATTGGTCCTTTCAAGCTCAGTCAATAGCGCCTCCTCAGGAACATCACTCCTCCCTTCGCCCATCAAAGTTTTGCCCATTACGGTTGATCGTGAAAGCGATAATGAGTTAATCACCCTCGTCCCTGCTAAAGCAGCCGCCGGATATTTGGGGGGATATGAAGACATCGATTTCATTGCTCAGCTGCCCCGTTTTGCGCTCCCCATCAAAGAATTGGCCCAAGATAAGAGCTATCGGGCTTTTCAAATTGAAGGAGATAGCATGTTGCCCGTTCCTTCCGGGGCCTATGTGATTTGTTCTTTTGTAGAAGATTGGAACAGCGTTGGGAATAACCGAAGTTATGTCGTGCTCACCAAGAACGACGGAATTGTTTTCAAACGCATTCAACGCAACAAACAACAAGGGCATTTTACCATGATTTCCAACAATGCGCTTTTTGAAGCCTATGATTTACCTTGGTCTGAAGTGGTTGAAGTTTGGCAGGCTACGGCACATGTGTCTTTCGAATTTCCGGTAGAAACCATGCACACTTCTGCGTTGGAAGACATTCGCGTCAAATTGAGCGAATTGAAAGAAAGCATTGAACAAAAATCCAATTAAAGGGCTGCTGCGAGTCCATCCCAGAGTGAAATGCGTTGCTTCAGCGCACTCACTGCAATTTCTTCTGCCTCCTCCCATTTCTTTTGGTCGTCTCCACAAAGGGTTGCAATCATTTTGAGTGAAAGCGGACCGTGTTCATCCCCGTCGATTTCGATGTGTCGGTGCAAATAGTAAAGTAACTGATTTGCCGACCCTAAGCTCCCCTGTTCTTGTCCGTCCCGAATAATCGCTTCGAACATGTCCGGAATCAAATCTTCCCTACCGAAAGTAAAGGCTGAGGCAATTTTATGAGCATCACCACCTTCGATCAAATCAAAAGTGTAATTCACAAAATCGCTCACATTTTGAGGTACAGCAACTTTTTCTAGGGCCTCTTTTACGGAAGTACCCGTGTCCAAAACAGCGAGAAAATCCTTGATTTGAGTGGTATCTGCCCCTACCTCTTCCATGGCCTTGAGGTACATATCGAAGTGGCTCGTTGCAGCCCCATTCTCATCCACATCGCTTTCCTCTCCATGAACGATTTCATTGATGAAACGCGCCAATTCTGGGTGTTTGTTGGGCATCCAAGGAACCCGCGTGCAAGTGAGCTCTTGTTGGAGTGATTTAAGCAAAGACATAAAGTCCCACACAGCAAAAACGTGGTGCTCCATGAACAAACGCAAATCTTCAACCCCCTTCAATTTACGGTACACCGGGTGCGGACTCAAAGCATCGCGCAGGGGTTTTACCTTTTGATTGATGCTTTCAATTTCCCGAACTTCCAACAAAGCACTTTCCATAATTTAAGCTTCTTGAGCAATGACCTCCTCTACAGCAGGTATTTTCGATTTCAACAAATTTTCAATGCCACCTTTGAGTGTTTGCATGCTACTTGGACATCCTGAACATGCTCCTCGAAGTTGAACATATACTTTTCCTTCCTTGTACGCGGTAAAGTCGATGGCTCCTCCATCTTGCTCTACAGCCGGACGAACAAACTCATCCAACAAAAAACGAATTTCCTCATCGTATTCCGAGGGGGAGATGTCTTCTTTCTGAATGAAATCTTTCTGCTCCTGAGTCAAACCCAATGCTCCAGCTTCAACTCCGGGCATTTCCGCTTCCAAACCTTCTGGCACGTGACTCACGGCAATCTCATTTTCCAACAACCACTCCCGAATGTACTCTCGGAGCTGTTGCACAATCATTTCCCAGCCCAAGGACTCGTCTTTCGTTACTGCTACATAATTACCACTAATGAAAACCGCCGTCACAAAAGGAAAATTGAACAACTCTTCAGCCAGAGGAGCAGCACCTTGACATTGTTCTTTGGAGGTAAATTCCACCTGTAATCCATCGGCGATGAGCCAGCGGTCGGCAACAAATTTCATTACGGCCGGATTGGGAGTCATTTCAGCATAAACTGCCGTTGGGATGATCTTTCTTGTGCTCATGTTGGAATTTTTCACAAAGGTAATGATTGACTAACATTTGCCTGCAAAAGATGTTCTTATTGCTACATTTGTTGGCATGAAAACATGGATTCTAACTCTGAGCTTCTGCTTGCTTAGCGCCTCCCAGGCGATCTATGCCCAAAACACCTTTCCCACGAATGGAACGGTCGAAAAAAAGGTGGTGAGCAGCCTTTACACCAATGCCTACTTTCACACCTTGGATGAAACCGACCTTCCCACAGGACAAATGCTGGTTCAAAACGGAAAGATCTTGGCCATTGGAGAAAACGTCGATATTCCAGCTCAATGTGAAATCATCGACTTGGGTGGTGCGCATGTGTATCCTGCGTTTATCGATCTTGAATCGGATTATGGAATGCCCGAGGTGGCCAGACGACAATGGAGTCCGGAACCGCACATTGAACGCACGGAAAAAGGGGCCTTTGGCTGGAACGAAGCCATTCGTCCAGAATTCTCTGCAGCCGCCGCTTTCAAAATGAACGAAGAGCAGGCCATGAACTTGAAGCAAATGGGATTTGGAACCGTACTGACCCACCATCATGACGGAATAGCACGAGGAAGATCCGCACTTATTACCCTTGGCAACCAAATCAATCGAAACCTCCTTTTGAGTGAAGGAGCAGCCCACTTCTCGTTCAGCAAAGGAAGCAGCCAACAGGATTACCCCAGCTCTTTGATGGGTGCCATCGCCCTGTTACGCCAAACGTTTTACGATCTCGATTGGTATGAAAACACACCCGAGAAAAATGAACGCAATCTCAGCTTAGAAGCCCTAAGTCGAGCATTGGACTTGCCCCTCATTTTTGACACAAGAGAAAAACTCGACATTCTTCGGGCAGACCGTATTGGCGATGAGTTCGACATGCAATTTGCTTTTGTTGGCAACGGAGATGAATATCAAAGAATTGACGAAATCAAGGCCAGTGGGGGAATGCTCATCGTACCCATTGATTTTCCCATTGCTTTTGATGTTCGCGACCCCTACCTCGCGAGGATGATCTCTCTACAAGAACTCAAACATTGGGAACTCGCACCCAGCAACCTGGCCCAATTGGAAGCCGCTGGAATTCCCTTTTGCATCACTTCCAAAGGATGTAGCCCGAGCACCTTTTTCAAGCATTTGAGAAAAGCAGTGAACCACGGTTTAAGTGAAGAAGAGGCCTTGAGAGCACTGTGTTCACGTCCGGCAGCATTCATCAATGCCACCTCCTTTGTGGGTAAATTGAGCGCTGGTAAGGAAGCCAACTTCATTGTGATGAGCGGAGATTTGTTTGAAGACGAAAGCGAATTGTTGGAAGTTTGGATTCAAGGAGAAGTTGAACGCCTCCAAGATCGCATGCTCGTGGATGTGCGAGGTGAATACAACTTCAACATCAATGGGAAACTTTATCCTATGAGCATCTCTGGAAAGCAAGGAAGTCCCAAAGGTGAGGTTTTGATTCCCGATGCTGATAGTGCCAAGGTGGAGCTCAACATCATTCAAGAACAGCACCAATTGAGTATGAATGCCAAAGGAGAACAATTTGGCTTGGAAGGAACCCTTTTCTTTAGTGGTATTGTTCACGCTGAAAGTCGGATCTGGGATGGAAAAGTTCAGTTCCCCGATGGTTCGTGGAAAGACTGGATGGCGGTGAAGCAAAGTGAATACACTGCATCAGCACCCCAAACCAATGAAGTCAGCGAAGAAGCTACGGAGCAAAACTTGGGTGAAGTGATCTACCCTTTTGTGGCTTATGGATCGCCAAAACGGCCTGAACTCAAAACCGTTCTCATCAAGAATGCCACCTTGTGGACCAATGAAGAAGCTGGAATTTTGGAAAATGCTCAACTGCTTTTGCACCTTGGAAAAATTGCAGCAGTTGGGAAGAACATCGATCTCAATGCCATTTTTGGGAAGAACATCCCAGAAATTGAAGTGATCGACGCTAAAGGCAAACACGTTACCCCAGGTATCATCGACGAGCACTCGCACATTGCGATCAGTCGAGGTGTGAATGAAGGAACTCAGGCCAGCAGCGCCGAGGTGAGCATCCAACACAGCGTCAACTCCGAAGACATCAACATTTATCGTCAGCTTTCCGGTGGGGTAACTTGTTCTCAATTGCTTCACGGGTCTGCTAATCCCATTGGCGGACAAAGTGCCTTGATCAAATTGAAATGGGGGGCATCGCCAGAAGAAATGGTGATGTGGGACGCGGCTCCCTTCATCAAATTTGCCTTGGGAGAAAATGTAAAACAAAGCAACTGGGGTGATTATCAAACCGAACGTTTTCCTCAAACGAGAATGGGCGTGGAACAAGTGTTTTACGATGAATTCATTCGAGCGAGAGAGTACGGTATGGCTTGGAAGAACTATGAAAATGATCTCAACAATCTCAGTAGAAAAGCGCGACGAAAAGGACAGGTGCCTGTTCAGCCCAGAACCGACCTAGAACTTGAAGTATTGCTTGAAATCCTCAACAAAGAACGATTCATCACCTGCCACAGTTACCGTCAAGATGAAATCAACATGCTCATGCACGTGGCGGACAGTATGGGGTTCACCTTAAACACTTTTACGCACATTCTTGAAGGTTACAAAGTGGCCGATAAAATGCGGGAGCATGGAGCTGGTGGCTCTACCTTTTCCGATTGGTGGGCCTATAAGTTTGAAGTAAAAGATGCCATCCCTTACAACGGAGCCATTCTCTGGGAACAAGGAGTGGTAACTGCATTCAATTCTGACGATGCCGAAATGGCGCGAAGGCTCAATCAAGAAGCTGGAAAAGCCGTAAAGTATGGCGGGGTTCCCGAAGAAGAAGCACTCAAATTCGTCACCCTCAACCCAGCAAAATTGCTGCATCTGGACCACCGCATGGGTTCATTGAAAGTAGGAAAAGACGCCGATATTGTCATTTGGTCTGACCATCCCATGAGCATCTATGCCAAAGCCGAAAAGACCTTCATTGAAGGCATCTGTTATTGGGATGCGGAAGAAGATCAAGCCAAAAAGGACTACATCCAGAAAGAACGGGCCAGAATTATTCAGAAAATGTTGGCCGACGAAAATGGAGGAGGAAAACGCCGAACTCCGAGCAAACATGTGCACAAGCACAACCATTGTGATACCATTCTTGAAGAATACTAGACCATGAAGAACGTTATTTTAACCCTCAGCATCGCCCTCCTCTCTTGCGCCAGTATTCTTGCACAAGATCAAAACAGTCCGGCACCACCACACCAAGGACGCACCCTTCTCCTAGGAGGAACAGCCCACCTTGGGAATGGAGACGTTATTCAAGACGCCGCCATTGGCTATGAAAATGGCATCATCACCTTTGTCGGTTCAGCCTTGAAAGCAAAAAAAGAGAACTATGACGAAGTGATAGACACTCAGGGCAAGCACATTTACCCTGGCTTTATAGCGCCGAACTCCACCCTCGGACTCCAAGAAATTGGTGCCGTTCGGGCCACAAGGGATCAGTACGAAATAGGTACATTTCGTCCCAATGTTCGAGCCGTAATCGCCTTCAATACCGAGTCTGACATTACTCCCACCGTTCGCTCCAATGGGGTTTTGATGGGGCAAATCACTCCACGTGGAGGAACCATCAGTGGAAGCTCTGGAATCGTGCAGTTCGATGCATGGAACTGGGAAGATGCCGCCATGGAAATGACCGATGGCGTGCACATGAACTGGCCTCGTATGCATCACGTGCACGAAAAACAAGGAAAAGCAGCCGTTACACTTCGTAAAAGCTACGAACAACAATTGCACGAAATTCAGCGCTTTTTCAGAGAAAGCAAAGCCTACGCCCAAGGCAACGGTGCCATCAAAGATTTGAAGTATGAAGCCATGCGCGGACTCTTTAACGGCGAGTTGAGCTTGTACGTTCATGCCAACGATTACAAACAATTGGTAGAAGCCGTTCAGCTCAAACGCGACTTTGGAATTGAGCGCATGTGTATTGTGGGGGGGTATGATGCCTGGATGGCTGCAGACCTCTTGCGTGATAATAAAGTAAGCGTCATGCTATATCGCGTTCACGAATTGCCTGATTACGCTGAGGATGACGTTCATCTCCCCTACAAATTGCCTAAACTTTTGTCGGATGAAGGAGTGCTTTTCTGCCTTCAAAACAGCGGAGACATGGAGCAAATGGGGACTCGAAACCTCCCCTTTTATGCCGGTACCGCCGCCGCATACGGACTCACCTATGAACAAGCCGTAATGAGCATCACCTTGAGTGCAGCGAAAATCTTGGGCATTGATGATCGTGTAGGGTCCTTGGAAGTTGGGAAACATGCGACATTGATCGTTAGCGAAGGGGACGCCTTGGACATGATGACGAACAACATTGTTTTTGCTTGTATATCGGGAAGGGCTATTGATTTGGATAATCGACAGAAACTGCTTTATCGGAAGTATAAGGCGAAGTATGAGTAGTGGGGGCTGGTTTTGCTTTCGACTGCGCTCAAGCAACATTCGACTGCGCTCAAGCAGCTTTCGACTTCGCTCAAGCAACGTTCGACTTCGCTCAAGCAGCTTTCGACTTCGCTCAAGCAACATTCGACTTCGCTCAAGCAACGTTCGACTGCGCTCAAGCAACG
>CAZYPV010000036.1:24758-30858 GCA_964649515.1 uncultured Comamonadaceae bacterium
CGGCAGCCGAAGGTAGCTATTTGGGTTTTCAGACGCATTAAACGTAAACGGGAAGCATGGATGAGCCACACTTCCCGTTCTTGTTTGCGATCTATCCGATCACTCAGAGTTTCACCACGAACTCTTTGGGGTACCTCACTGAGTATTTTAGAGTGAGGCTCTTCTCCTTGTTGGGTTTGATGCTGAAATCCCAAACGATGATTCCGCTTTCTTCACTCAAAGAACCTCCACTGATGCTCTCTACTTCAATTTCGATCTCTTCGTTGGAAGTCACTGGAATTTGATCTTCGATGCGGATGTTGATGTCCGAACGCTTCTTGTTCAATACCACAATGTCCCAAGCACGCGTATCCTTCGTTTTTCCCGAAATCATCTGATCCTTCTGGTCAGATTTAATGCTCTTTCTTTTCACGTGAATGTTTTTGTCCGGACCCAATGAAATGTTCAAAGTATCCTCCAAGTGTGACAAGTCGAGTTGTGACTGTCCCACATAGGTATCTTCGAAGTACACATTCATATTTCCTGAAAGTAAATTCAAATCTTCCCAACCCGTGAGTCGAGCAGTGAGATAAGCCGTGGGGTCCATCTTCGGTACACATTGATAGAGGTAATCGGCTTCCAAGTCAAAACTGCTCACTTGAACCGCATACTTCGCGCCTGTAGATGGAATGCTGTATTTAGCATCAATCTTAAACTGGGTTTGAGTTGGGGTGTAGGCCACTTGAACGCTGGCAAATGTGAAACGCTCTTCTTCCTGCAACTCTTCTTGTTTAACTCGGTTTCGACCAGAAAACAAAGCGCCTTCGTTGTTCAAGGCTTGAGGTGCATGACTCAACACTTGCACTTCTGCGATGTCCAATGTTGCCACCCTCGCCTCATCTGTGTGGATGGTCACCGCATTGTTGGCTTGTGGGCTAGAAGTCTGCAGATAAATGTTCATTGTATTTCCACTGGCATTGAATGTTTGGGTGATGGCGCCTGGGTAGGAGAAATGCAACACACCGTAGTTGACCGGAATGTTGATCGAATATTGTCCGTAAGCATTGGTGCTCACCACCGTGTTGGTTCCGCCAAGCGAAACACTCGCTCCAGACAATGCGCGTCCGTTGTGATCCATAACCACCCCACTTACCTGTCTTACATTGGGATTCCAAGTCGCATTTTTGAGTCCGGCATTCAATTGCATATGATTGCCGTAATTGGGTTGAACCACCGGCTGTGCAGTTTGTCCCAAGTGCCAAGGGCTCAATTTTGGTTTGTTTTTATTTTGGCGTGGGGTACCTGTAGAAATCACCAATTCAATGTCTTCCCAATCCTCTCCCGAAGACTGATAAACGAAGGCATTGTAGTCCAAGCGCAGTGCCTCATCAATGCTTGCTACCCGGGCATCGTACCCTGCATACCAACCTGCGTTGTTCACTTGATACTGAAGCTTGAACGTCGCTACCTCCGCCTTTTTGGCCTTTACACGAACGATCATGCGGAGCTCTTGTTTGGTTTGAATGGGAGGAATGAGGCTGTATTCAAGATCGATGGCTTGAATTTTTTCATTGAGCGCAGCCACTCGATCTTGAATGGCTAAGCGCTGTTGGCGGATATCCATGTATCGCTGACGGATAAAATCTGCCGCTGCCTTTAATTTATCGAGATCAACGCCCTCCTCTTTGCTTCCGAAAACTTGGTTTTGAGAAAGCAAGGTTTCTTCACGCTGATAAATTTCCAACCAGCCGTTTTCTCGAGTAATTTCTTCACTCAGCGCCAAACGTTCTTTCTGTAATCGCTTGCGTTGTTCTTCTCCGTTCCACCCTGAAATGGTGTCGGTATGATACTCGTGGTTCATGGAAAGGATGGTGAAATCTCCCTCGCCGGTTACTTTTAGCTGGTTGGGATCAATGCCCGTAAACAAACCTTCAAAAATGAGGGCATGGGTGCCCACGGGAATATTTGCTCGTGCTACCCTTGTAACTTGGGCTCCTTGTTGGAAGACGGTCACTTCTTGAATGCTGCTGCTCAGCTTAATTTCATTGTCTTTGCCAAAAGTGGTGAGGCTTAGAATGCAGATGGTGATGATGGATAGGATTCGTTTCATGATCTGTTTTTTTTAATGAGATGCAGCCCCGTACACGCTTGCATAAAAAAGGTTCAATCTTTTTTTGAAAAGAATGACCATTGAGAACAAAACCGAGAAAAAAATCATCACTTCCTACCTTTCGTTCAAAGCCTTCTACGTTCTTGAAGCAAATTCTATATTTGTCTTTCCAAAAAACGCTCATGCAGTTCAAAACCCTATCCGTTCTCATTCCCGCCTATAACGAAGAGGCTACAATTATTCCCATCTTGGAAAGGTTGAATCAAGTTCAGCTCGATCACAACATTGAGAAAGAGTTGGTGATTGTTAACGACTGCTCAAAAGACCGTACCAAGGAATTGGTGGAAGGCTATATTCAAGAACATCCTGAACAGCAGATATCATTTTATTCTCAAGAGTACAATCAAGGAAAAGGAGCTGCCATCCACAAAGCCATTGAACTGGCATCCGGAGATTATTTTGTGGTTCAAGATGCTGATTTGGAATATGATCCCGATGAGTTTAACGACCTCATTAAGCCCGTATTTATGGATCAGGCAGACGTGGTTTATGGATCTCGTTTTATTGGTGGAAACCCGCACCGTATCTTGTTTTTCTGGCATTCTATAGGGAACAAATTTCTCACCTTCTTGAGCAACATGTTTACCGATTTGAATTTGAGCGACATGGAAACCTGTTATAAGTTGGTTCGTTTGGACATCGCAAAGAAACTTCTCTTGAAGGAAAAGCGTTTCGGTTTCGAGCCCGAGCTCACCGCAAAGTTGAGCAGAGTGGAGAACATCCGCATTTACGAAGTGGGGATTTCGTATTACGGAAGAACCTATGCAGAGGGGAAGAAGATAGGTTGGAAAGATGGATTTCGGGCGATTTACTGCATTTTGAAATACAATATTTTTAGTCGGAAAGTGTATAAGTGAGGGTGAATGGTGGTTATTCAGCGTGAGCTGGGAATCATTTTTCAAAACAGGATTTGGGTTGACACACTTTCATGAATAGACCCCTAGATGCATTGCTGCCGAACGGAGTTCGTTGTGAATCAAAAAAGAATGAGAGTTGACCCCTCTTAAATAGGTAGTTCCGCCCAGATCCTCAAGGAGGAAATACCTTGGAGTGACACAAAAAAAGTCCTGAAAAGGTAAAACATGCCTTAAAAAGGTAAAAACACACCGGGCCCTCGCGGGCCCCACCCTAGCCCCCCACCCCCGCTCACCTAACCAGCAGAACAAATGTATCCCACTATCCAAGGCCAAACAAGCTTTCCACCCACCACTTTGTGAATGCATACACTCTCTTTGCAACTGCACCAATCCCCCTTCAAAAAACACTCCCAAGGTATCATTCTCCAAAACTTTCCTTCTAAAAACCACCTCTCCTCCATCCACCCCCAACAATTCCAACACAAAAAAAGTCACCCCTCAAACGAGAGATGACTTTCAACTAAAATCGTGGTCCGAAAATGGGCTTAGCAGAACTCGCTGTAAGCCGCTTTGAGGTTATCGGCGATCATTTGTGCTGTCCTTCCTTCGATATGGTGACGCTCAATCATGTGCACCAATTTCCCCTCTTTAAACAAAGCAATGCTTGGTGAAGATGGTGGATAAGGCAACATGTACTGACGAGCACGCTCAACCGCACTTCCATCTACCCCAGCAAAAGCGGTGGTCATGTTATTCGGCAACTTATCGTTTTCCAAAGACAATTTTACGCCCGGACGCATACTTCCCGCTGCGCAACCACATACACTGTTGATCACTACCAAAGTAGTTCCTTCTTGTTTTAGGGCCGCGTCAACTTCTTCTGCGGTGAATAGCTGGTTGAAACCAACATCCGCAAGCTCCGCTTTCATCGGAGCAACTAATTCTGGAGGATACATAATTATCTGTTTTTAAGAATCACAAAGTTAGTAGAGATTTGTTCTCCCGTGGTGTTAAGTTGTGTCAAATGTCCCAAACCTGAGCTCGCCACTCAAGACTCTTCCTTCCAGATTGAAGCCTCAAGTAAGCCCGTAGAATGCGCCGTCAGAAGCCGATTGTTTAAAATATTCCTTAAAATTACCCATTGACCTTTCATCACTGAACCTTAAACACGGAATGAAAAACTTCTTTTTATCGCTTTTTCTTGCAGCACTGTGCTTGAGCGCTTGCCAGGAAAAAAAAGCCCCTGCGCCCGAGCAAACCACCACCAACCCTAAAACACTGCAGCTCGACACGCTCTACTTTCAGCTAAATGAAAAGGGCAGTTTTAACGGAAGTGTGCTGGTTGCTGAAAACGGAAACATCGTCTTCCAAAAAAGCTTCGGCATCGCCAACGAGAAAAGCCAACAAGCCTTAAACGACAGCACCATTTTTGAACTAGCTTCGATTTCAAAACAATTCACGGCCATGGGTATCGTGCTTCTTGAGAAAGCGGGCAAACTGAGCTATGACGATGAGGTGGCCAAATATATTCCAGAACTGAAGGCCTACGAGGGGGTGACCATTCACCACCTTCTTAATCACACGAGCGGACTCCCAGACTACATGGACTTGGCAGATCGGTATTGGGACAAATCACACATTGTAACAAACGAAGACATCCTTAAGCTCTACGATGAACATAAACCCAGAGCAAATTTTCTACCCAATGAAAAATGGGAATACAGCAACATGGGCTATTTGGTTTTGGCGAGCATCATCGAACGGGTGAGTGGTCAGCCATTTGCGAACTACCTCCACGAAAACATCTTTCAGGTGCTGGACATGAAGAACACCTTTGTTTACCGCAGGCGCTTCGAGCCAAGAGTAGTTGAGAATTACGCTGAAGGCTATATTTATTCAGACAGTTTGCAAAAAAAGATCTTGCCCGACGACCTCGGTGAGGAAACATTTGCCGTTTTTCTCGACGGTATTGTGGGCGACGGTATGGTGAACTCCAACCCCATCGATTTGCTCAAATGGGACCAAGCGCTGTACAGCAACATACTAGTGAATGATGAAGACCGGGAGCTCATTTTTTCATCCTTCCGAATCAACGACAGTACCGAAACCCACTACGGATATGGATGGATGATCGACAGCAGCAATACCTATGGCAAAACAGTTGCTCACTCTGGAGGCTGGGCCGGGTATGTGAATTACTTCGAGCGACACATCGACAACAACAAAACCATCATCATTTTACAGAACAATGCGCTCAAAACAACGGAAATCCCAAGAAGAGACACCCGCCGCATCCTGTACAATGAGCCACTCGACAAGCCAACAAGCCCAAACAGTGCAAGCCAGCACGAATAAACCCCATGGGCATCACAGTTACAAAATCTTCGCCCATCACATAAGCACTACCACGAAAACTTCCTAAATTACTCCCACGCTATCGGCAAGCGCAAGATCTTCTGAGTCTCCCGCAATGATGCACCCTTTCCTTTCTGGAGGGTGTGCTTTCTAAAAGAGCTTAATAAGGTTTTGTTTTTGGGTGATGGCCGTTTGGCTGGTGCTTCGTGCTGCTTTGCTTTTTGGGTGAAGGGGAGTGACGCTAGCCATAGAATTAAACGTTTAATCTACGGCTTTGAGCCTTTGAAATAGATGTGGCCAATAATAAAAACACCTTGTCAAGTAATCCAACTAATTAGTAAGGACAATCTTGTTTCATTCAGAAGCATCTTCTTCATGCCCGATACCTCCACCTTTCCAATCGCCTGTTGCCACCCAAATTTCATAGTGCATTAGCCATTCACAAGCCCACGGGATAAGGCTCTTTACATAATATTTTGATGAATCCCACTCCTTTTCAACGGGGTAGTAGAGGCACAGGCGTTGCTTGACATGATTGTAAACGTGAGGCAATCGTTTTTTGCCTTTGGCCAGTGGTAGCGGGTTGGGAGAAACTACAAAAACCTCGGCCCCATCGCCCTTTTTATAGCGGAGATATAGCGTATAGGTGGCACTAAGTGGCGTGGGCTTGACTTCGCCAACCCATTGTATTTCGGATTCGCCTTTTCGTTTTACCCAAGCATTTGGGAAGAAGGATTTT
>CAZYPV010000037.1:0-30194 GCA_964649515.1 uncultured Comamonadaceae bacterium
TTTGGGAAGGTTTCCGGTTTCCACCAAAATTTTCACCCCTCACTTTGCAGCTGCACACGCTGAGTTTGTAAATGCATTGTTTCCACCACAATCAAGAATGCCCCCAAATCCCAAGCACACCCAATTACATTCTAGCGAATGCAAATCTTTCAAAGACCACAAAAAAATCCCCTATCATGCTCTTTTACAAACATGATAGGGGAATGGATAAGTGTATTAGGATGTTCACTTGTTAGAACCTCCTTTGAATCCAGATTTTATTGCTGCTTCAACTTGGCTTCAGCTTCTTGAGCACTTTGTTTGATGGAGTTAACGGCGTTTTCTGCCATGTTTTCTACATCTCGACTCAATTTCTCCGCCTTGTTTTTTAGTTTTTTTCTGGTTTTCTTTCCTTTATCAGGAGCAATCAATACTCCAGTAGCTACTCCCACGGCCATACCGCCAAGAAGCGCCAAAAATGTTTTTCCTGTTGAGTTCATAATAGGTCTTATTTTGAGGTGAATAGTTGTTCTACTTTGTCAGACAATTCGCTGATTTCTTTTCCTGTTGATTCAAGGAATTCCTTGGAATCTTTCTTAATGCTTTCCCAAGTTTCCTCGGATGATCGCTCCAATTCGGTCATTTTAACGTCCAACTTTTCTGAAACTTTCTCCATTTCAGCTATGGAGCTTTCGATTTCTTCCTTAGCACTGCCCTGCGCTTCGTTGAGTTTGGCTTTCAGGGTGTCCATTTCTTCTTGAACTTGTTTCTGCATTTTTTCAATATCTTCTTTCATGTCTTTTTTTTCTTTATCCCAGGATTCCGAGATGGCTTCGCTGGTTTCGTTGATTCCTTCTTTGATTTCTTCTTTGGGTTCTTGGGTATGTCCGCAAGCACTGAGGAATACAAGTGCGAATGCGAAGGCCAATGATTGAATTTTTATACTGTTCATGCTTGTTCGTTTGATGGGTGATTTTTATTTATTTAGTTCTGATGTTGTTCGCTTACATGAAGCATGCTTTCCAAATTTTTTCCACCTTTGATTCCAAAATCCAGGGTACGGATGGGGAAAGGAATGCTGATTCCTTCTCGATCAAATGCCCGCTTAATGGCAATGATGGCTTCGCTTCGAGCAACGAGGTACTTGGGCTGGCGTACTTCATTCACCCAAAAACGGAGGTCAAAATTGATGGAACTGTCGCCAAATGAACTGTAAAACAGTGTGATTTCTTCACTGCTGTCTACCATGTCCAACCCGTGTATGGCTTTGATGGCAACGTCGCGCACATGGGTGAGGGTTTCTCCGTAGGATACCCCTACAGACAGGTCCACACGACGCTTTGGATAGGTGGTGTAATTCATCAAGACAGATCCAAATACGTCTTTGTTGGGTATGATCACTTCCTGTCCCTGAAAGTCTTTGATCATGGTTGTACGTAGGTTCACATTCTCAACGGTTCCCATTTTTCCATTGGTTTCAATCAAGTCCCCAATGGTGTAAGGTTTTCGTATCGAAATCAAAACCCCACTCACAAAGTTGGCGGCGATGTCTTGAAAAGCAAATCCTAATGCCAATCCAACAATACCTACACCTGCAAGCATACTGGTCACCGCTTTATCCAAATGCATCACACTTAGCGCACTAAATACACCAATACTCAATACGGCAATGTAAACGAGGGTATTTCCGATGTAATTCAAAGACTCGTTGTTGGATACTTTGCGCAAGACCCGCCGACTGAGGTTTCTCGCTAGTCGGGCGGCGAGCCAAGCCCCGAGGACAATAACCACTGCGAGGGCGAGGTTTGGAAGGATGGCGATGAAGTCCGCTATCCAGGTGTTCACTTTTTCGTGAACGATGTTGAGGTATTCTTGAAGGTTGTTTTTCATGTTAATGATTGATGATGGTTATTTTTTTCGTTGAAGAAAGGATGGATTCCAATTTAGAAATCACAACGGGCCTATTCTTCAATCATGCTTCTCCACATCCAAGCACTTTTTTCATGAAATCGAAGTTCTCCGGTAAGCAGGTCTACGGTACTTTCGTCGGAATACTTTCCAGCAAACTCAATGGCTTCTCGTAGGTTCTGAGCCAATACTTCATGGCCCCGACATAAATCCTTACACATTTCCAAGCCCGAGGAATCATATACTGCAGGCAATATGCTGCTCAATGTCTGATACTCTTCAAAGGTTCCTGGCGCGTTGTGCCCCAAACTTCGGATTCGCTCTGCAATAACGTCGATGCTCTCAAACATAGATCGGTATTTTTCCTCCGTGAGTTCGTGCAATGGCTTGAACATTTTTCCACGCACGTTCCAGTGGTAGTTTTGCATCTTGAGAAATAGGGAATAGGTATCTGCCAAGACTTGATTCAAATGTTCTACGATTTTTTCTCTTCCTGGACTCGCAATACCAATATTGAGCTCAACTCTTCTTGGTTTTACTCCGTTTAAATCAATCTCTTTAAGTGAAATGGTTTTCATAGGTGGTATTTATTTTATTTTTCGTTTGTTCCCTTTACCTTATGAGAGAATTGTTCCAATTTCAATGGTTTTCGTCTTTTTATAGAGTAAGTGCTTGTTTTTGAGCGGATTGTCTATGGGTGACTTCAGTTTTGAATTTGGGATGATGGGAATGGAGTGTAGAAAATTTTCTACAATGTGTTGAATTAATGACTGAAAGGATACATGGAGATCTATTGGAAAACTGAAAATCAGGATCGAGAAATTACTTCCGCCTTGAGTAAAATGGGGGTGAAGGTGCATCAAGGTGATGCAGTTGAGGGGCTCGAGGCCGGACTTTGGATGAAAAGTGAAGTAGTTTGCATTGGGGCAGAATTCTTTAAGAAGAAAGAAGCACTTGCCGAATGGGAAAGATGCATGCGAACCTACCCGATTCCTTTTATCGTTATTGACCGTGAGCATAACGATGAAAGACAAAGGGTTTTTACCGAAATGGGGACAAGTGATTACATTGCTTCCGATGTCCTTACCTCACCACTCTTGAGCCGGAGTCTTACTTTCGCCTTGTCAAAACATCGTGCACATAAATTGTTATTGGCAGAAAGAGAGCGGTATGCCAACCTATTCAACCATTCTTTAGATCCGATCTTCTTGTGCGATTTTAGTTTCAAATTGGTCGATGCCAACAGCGCTTTTCAATCTTACTTGGGTTTAAAGCAAGATCGGGTTAAACGTTTGAACATCAAAGATTTCATCAAGAGTTTCAACCACTTCGATGAGGTGAGAGAACAATTGTCCGAAAAGGGCTTTGTTCGCAAGATTCCCGTGAAAGCCATCGACCAAAATGGAGAGGAGAAAAAGTGTTTGCTGTCCATCACCCGGCTCAAAAAGAATACGCTGAGTGGAGACTATTACCAAGCCATGCTCCATGATTTAAGTGAAATTGAAGAAGCCCTACACGATCGAAGAATGGCTGAGAAAATGATGCTCACTGGAAAGTTTGCACGCATGATTGCTCATGAAGTTCGAAACCCATTAACCAATATTAACCTCTCTGCTCAACAGCTTAAATCAGATGTGCAAGAGCATGATCATCTTCCGGAAGACTTGAGTTCTTCAGCCACACTGTATCTGGAGATCATCGAGCGAAACAGCACACGAATCAATAAACTGATCAACGATATGTTGGAAATCTCCAAACCGAAAAGCTTGAGTTTGGTGAAAACCAACTTGGGCTTGGTGGTGAAAGATGCAGTTGCTTTGATTCAAGATCGTTTGACGCTTCGTGAGGTGGGATTGAGAATGGAGATGAAGATCGACCCTGAACTGTATTTGGATGCAAAACACTTGTCCATTGCCTTTTTAAATATTCTCACCAATGCTGTGGAAGCCATGGAGACGATTGAAGAACCCATGCTCAGCATTTCAGTGGATGAAGCCAAAGAAAAGGGCGAGATTGAATTGTGCTTTGAAGATAATGGAATCGGGATGAGTCAGGATCAAGTGGAAAACCTTTTTGAACCTTTTTCGACGGGGAAGTCGAACGGTTTGGGCTTGGGAATGACAACGACACAGAACGTTCTGCGCGACCACGGAGCTCGGATTTTGGTCGAATCACAATTGGGAGAAGGCAGCCGTTTTCGAATTTTCTTCAAGCAAAAACCACGAAAATCATGAGAAAGGTGTTGTTATTGGATGATGAAAAGGACATCGTTCTCCTTTTTGATGTGGTATTGAAAAAAATGGGATTTCAAACCCTTCCCGCTCACGATTTAAAACAGGCAAAAAGCATCCTTCAAGAGCATGAACTTGATGGTGCCATACTGGATTTGAACTTGCCCGATGGGAATGGTTTTTCATTGGTTCCCTTGCTTCAGAAACGCTTCCATCAAATGCCGATCATCATTTGTAGCGCGTATTCGAATGATCTTCCAGTGCTGGAGAAGGAATACAATACCAAGGTGCAACGTTTTGTATCAAAACCAATGAATATCCAAGACCTTCAAGCAATTGGAGAATATCTCAAAAGCAGGATTGAACGATGAGCTAGGCTCATTCTTGATTGAAAATTGAATGAAAGCAAAAAGGGTAAATTGATCTTTTGTGAGATTCCCTGCATTTTTGAACGTTTGTTTAGAGTATCTTTGCAGCATCAAATGGTCGGAAAAAATATCGGTTTATGCAGCCTTGCTTTTGGTGCTTTGGATCATCACTCCAGTGACCTATTTGCACCACCATGAGCACAGCCAGCATGAATCAGAGGCATCTTCTTCGCTAGAGACGACCTTCAGTCAAGATGCACTTTTCGCTCTTCATTCTCTTCAGGAGGATTGTGTTTTGTGTGATGTGGAGCTGATCCATCTTTACCAAGATTTCCACACCGAGAAGGTAAGTAAAATCGCAGATTACGGACAGTTTCCAAGCGATTTGCGTTCATCCATATACCTTCTAGAGCGCGATGATCTCTACCCCTCGCGAGCGCCCCCGGTAAGCTAAGCACCCCGCTTTTACTTACTTATTTTCATTTCTATCATGAAGTATTTCGTTTTGATGGTGCTTTGTTGTACCGTCTTTGCGCTTGCTTCAGCTCAAGAAAACAATTGTGATATTCTCCTTCAAGGCAGAGTAGTTGAACAAGAAACTTCGCAACCATTGGAATTCGCTCATGTCAGAGTGAGATCCAACAGTGGTGAATTTCAAGTGGCTACGAATGCCAACGGAGCGTATGAACTCAACATTCCTTGTGCTGATAGCATCGTCATTTATGTTTCTTTTCTCGGGTACGAAACATTGCTTGTTCCAACTCAGGGCCTTGAAAATCTGAGCTTAGAGCACGCTTTGTTGCCTTCCAAGTATTTCTTTGCCCCAGCTTTGGTGAGCGGAGTTAGGTCGAACGATCCCCAAATCAAAGAACGGATTCAATTGGAGACCATTTCTGCTACGTCCTCGCGAGATTTTAGCGCCATAGCAGCAAGTTTGCCTGCTGTACGTCGAAAGTCTTCCGGTGCGAATACAGGAAAACCTCAAGTGCGAGCATATTCAGGTTCCCGTGTTCAGCTGGGCGTTTTAGGGGTTCCGATTTTTGCTCAACAATGGGGTGAAGAACATGCCCCAGAGCTGTTTCCCGGGTTCTACCAAGAGTTGCTTTTGTTGGATGAGGTGTCGGCTTTAGAGGTTTCTTCTGATGGGGTAGGAGGTTCCCTTCTTTTGAATACAAAATCCTTCAAGGATCACGAAGGTTTGCACATGAAAGTTCAGCTCTCGGGAAGTGATCAAGATCAAGGTGGAGCTGCCTTTGTAGAATTAGGGAAGAGCTCCAAAAACAAAATACTTTCGTGGAGATTGCAGGGCTTTACAAGTAAAGGCGGCGATATTCGAACACCTCTAGGTAGCCTTAGAAATACAGGCTCAGAAAACCTTCACTGGTCTTACGACCTAAAGTTTGCTCCAAAAAAACGATGTCTAGAACTCCATTACGCCCAGTTTCGTGCTCATTTGGGCATTTTTCAAGGGGCGCATATTGGGAATCTTACCGACCTCAATGCGGCGATCGAAAGTGATGATTTACGGGTAAATGCCCCCTTTTCATATGAATTAGCGCTGCCCAGACAAGAGGTGCTTCACGATTTCCTGCAATTCGTTTACAAAGAACATGACTTTTTAAGCGGTTCACTGCTTTTTCGCTTGGGCAGACAATTCAATCGAAGGCAAGAATTTGATGCCATTAGAGGTAATCGAGACGGGAGTGCCAGTATGGAACTGAATAAAACCACCTGGAATTCACAGTTATCTTGGCTGAAACATCAAGAAAAACATTCTTGGCATTTGGGGATTCAAGCCTTCACTACCACCAACACCAACGGTGCAGTAATTTTCATACCTAATCACCAAGAACATCGTTTGGGTGGTTTTGTAAAGCACACACTGGCAGCTGAGAAAAGCTGGAAATTACAGAGCATTTTGCGATGGGATGTTCTGCAGCGTTCCGTCTTTCTTTTGGAAAACAATGAATTGGAGAAAAATGAAGAGCGCAGAGAAAGCTTGAATGCAGCACTGGTGGTCGAAAAGAAGATTTCCAATTATGCCAATTGGCGTGTTGAACTCAGCAGTTTAGGCAGAATTCCTTCGATCAATGAACTTTATGCATCCGGACTCCATCATGGAGCCGCAGCTCTTGAATTTGGCTCTCCCACACTTGAAAATGAGCGTGCCTATAAGGTAGAGTGGCAGGGTGTCAAAGCGTTCGAAAAGGTCAAGGTGCAGATCAACGCTTTTTACCATCGGATCAATAATTTCATTTATCTCGATCCAAGACCAAAACCAGTTCTGACCATACGCGGTGCATTTCCCGTATTCGATCAAAGCCAAACCAATGCTAACTTTTACGGAGGTGAGGCTGTGGTCAATTATTACTTAAAGCACTTTCAAATTGGGCAAACAGTGTCGTTTGTGTGGGCTCAACGCGCAGGAGGTGGAGCTTTGCCTCAAATACCTCCTTTTCAACATGTACTGTTTTTGAAGCACGAAAGAAAGACATCAAAATGGGGTGTACTTTCAGCTCAAATCGAACACCAGTTTACAGCTCAACAAACACACTTTGATCAAGAATTAGAAATCATTTCTCCTCCTGATGAGGTCCATATTTTTTCACTTCAAGCCAATTCAGAATTTCAAGTAAGGAAATCGGTATTTAACCTCGGAGTTGAGCTTTGGAACATGTTCAACGTGACGTACTGGGACTACCTCAACAGACAACGCTTTTTCGCTCCAGAGCCTGGACGAACACTGAATATTCACCTGAAATACCAATTTAATTAAACGAAATAATAATTAAGAAAATGAAAATCAGAGAATTAAATCAAACAAACAAACAAAAACCAAACATCATGAAAACAACACGAGTATTCTTTTTGCTATTCGCTCTTGTTTTTTTCGCAGCTTGTGAAAAAGATGAAGAAGAAGTAACTGCCCCACCAGTGGAAAATGAAGAGGAGCTGATCACAACGCTTCTGCTCGAGCTCTCAGATGAGACCAATACATACAATGCTTCTTTCCGTGATTTGGACGGACCAGGAGGAAACGAACCTGTTATTGTCAGTGATCTTATTCTAAGTGAGAATACGCAGTACGCTGCAACAATTCAAGTTTTGAATGAAGCAGACGGAGAGTTCGAAGACATCACTTTGGAGGTAGAAGAAGAAGGAGATGAGCACCTCTTTTGCTTCGACTTCGATGGAATTTCCGATCTAAGCGTGACCCGCACAGATAGCGATGGAATTTATGGTATCGGTATCGAAAGCGATTGGAACACAGGTGCGGCTGGCGCTGGAAATGTGACCATTACGCTGAAGCACCAACCGGGTGTGAAGGACGGTACTTGCGATCCTGGTGACACCGATATTGAGGTATCTTTCCCCATTTCGGTAAATTAAGAAAAGCGCTTAATTTTGGGATGCGGTCATCGATGTGTTGACTGCATCCCTTT
Organism: uncultured Comamonadaceae bacterium; assembly: GCA_964649515.1. Lineage (GTDB taxonomy): Bacteria > Bacteroidota > Bacteroidia > Flavobacteriales_D > Sanyastnellaceae > CALKGK01. The sequence continues at coordinate 7,930 of CAZYPV010000037.1, forward strand.
TTTTTACCCATGGAGCGAATTCTAATTTATACTGCCAACTTTTACGCAGATACCATTCAAGTGCGAAGAACATTGGATTCGCGAGATATTCATTTTTTTGTTGAAGATGAACACACAGCAGCTTTAGGCTATGGTGCTGCAACCGGGGGAATAAAAATCTTTGTCTTGAAGAAGGATTTCACCAAAGCGGTAAAGGCTTTTTGGGAAGATCAGGTGATTAGTGAAGAGGAGGCCAAAGCTGCATTGGAAGGATGGGAGTGAGCACCATTTGTAGGAAATGATGAAGCAACGAGGTAAAGGTGTTTCGTCGCTGACGTAAGCATGTTCATCGTTTTTTGACGGCTTGTTTTTGTACTTGCTTGATATCTAGTGTTTTGAGTTTGTTTTCTGCATGGTTTTATTGATGAAACATGAAACTTTGACGAGTGAATTCTCGTTAAAGAACCAAAACAAATTCACAATGAAACCCTACTTTACACTACTACTCACCCTTGTTGCCTTCGGGACAATGGCCCAAATGAGCAATCCACCTTCGCTTTTTGTGGTGCTTCAATCTGGAGATACCATCATGGCTCAAAATGTCGCTTATGTTCATCCCATTCTGAAACAACCCAAAATCCTCGCCGATCAACAGAATTTTCAGGTAGCAGAGATTTCTAAATTTAAGACCAAACACGGCTTGTTTGCTAAGATCCCCAATGCGAAAGATGAGAATTTGTATGCCATGCGGACGTACCTCGGATCTTTGAGCATTTACGAGGCGGTAAACATCGATCCCTATTCGGGCAATGAAATTTCGACCAAAGAAACCACTACAGCACAGCCAAGTGAATTGGCAAAGGGACAAGTCATTGATTTCTACACCAAAAATGATGGCAGCCTCCAACGAGCGAGCTATGCCAACCTTCGATTGGACGTTCGCGACAACGCCGCTGCTGCACAAGAACTCAAGCGTTTTCGCAAGTTTCAGTGGCTTCAAAGGGGCATGGTTTCTGGCGGACTAGGTATGCTCGCAGGTGGTTTTATCAGTCAAACAGGGGTTATTCAATTCAACCCATTGATGGTGGCTGGTGCTATCCTAGGAGGAAGCAGCTTCTTTCTTCAAGCACCAAAAGAAGATGCCCTTTGGAACACCTTTGATATTTACAACGGCAAAAGATAATTAGATTGATAGCGTAAAATGTGAAAGAGCATCTCTTGAATGGAGATGCTCTTTTTTATTGAGCATCTGACTTTGTTGGCAGTTTGATTGAAAACAAAATGATTATCCGTATTTGTGCTGAGATCGGAATTTGGTTGAATGGCTTCGCCGGTTGAGGTTGCTTACGTATCTGTTTAGACGCTTGCGCGGGTTGTTAAGGGATGGCACAAGACCTAAAAACTCAATGTATAACTTGCCTCAAGGTGGACTAGGCCGAGTGCATCAGGTTACCTTACATTTATAACAAAACAGAGAACCATAAAATAACAAATCCAGTGCATGCCGACTGAAACACGGTGCGCACTGGATTTGAATATTCCAATAAAGAGGAATTTAGGCTATTATTTTTTCTTGAAGGCGGAGATGGCGGTTTTTGAAAAATCAGACAATACCAGTTCACCGCTCATGGCTGCTCGTGTTGACAGCAATTCGTCCCAATGCTCGGTTCCTTCCCAAAATATCTTCTTCAGCATGTTCATGGCTTGCGGATTGCTCTTGGCTAATTTTTGGGTGAGCTCACCGATGGCCACATCCATTTCCTCGATGGTGTCGAAGACTTCGGTGTAAAGGCCTTTTTCCCGCGCCCATTCGGCACTTTGCCATTCTGTGGCATTGATGGCGAGTTGGCTCATTGCAGACACCCCAATTTTTCGTTGTACTGCCGGACCAACAACGAAGGGACCGATTCCTACGGCGAGTTCAGACAGCTTAACAGAAGCGTATTTGGTGGCAAAACAATAGTCTACTGCACTGGCCAATCCAACTCCTCCACCAACGGCTTTGCCTTGTACGCGGCCAACAATGAGTTTCGGACACGTTCTGGCAGCGTTGATCACCTTTGCAAATCCCGAAAAAAAGATTTTGCCTGTGGCTTCATCTTCAATACTGATCAATTCATCAAAACTCGCGCCTGCACAAAAAGCACGATCTCCTTCCGATTGAAGGAGTATGGCCAATACCTGATCATTTTTCCCACAGGCCGTAATTTCATCTGCCAAAGCTTGAAGCACTTTTCCCGGCAGACTATTGCTCAATGGGTGGTGAAAAGTGATGGTGGCGATACCGGACGAGATGCTGCTTCTTACACCTCCTTGTTCTGTTGCGTTCATATTTTCAAATATAAAAAAGGCCCCACAATTGCAGGGCCTTGAAGGTTGTTTGGTGTCTAATTATCTTTGGCTGATGTCCACATAATTGCGCTCATTAGCTCCGGTGTAAACTTGGCGTGGACGACCAATAGGCTCTCCCATTTCCACCATTTCTTTCCACTGTGCTATCCATCCTGGAAGACGACCAATGGCAAACATCACAGTGAACATGTCGGTTGGAATTCCCAAGGCTCTATAGATGATACCCGAGTAGAAATCAACGTTTGGATAGAGTCCACGGTCAACAAAGTATTGATCTTTCAATGCAACTGCTTCAAGCTCTTTGGCAATTTCCAATACAGGATCGTCAATGCCCAATGCATCTAACACGTCGTCTGCTGCCTTCTTGATAATTTTCGCACGAGGATCGAAGTTCTTGTACACACGGTGACCGAAGCCCATGAGGCGGAAGCTGTCCGACTTGTCTTTGGCTTTGTCCACCCATTTTTGCAATCCACCACCATCATTTTTAATGGTCTCAAGCATTTCGATAACGGCTTGGTTTGCACCACCATGTAGTGGTCCCCAAAGCGCTGCAATACCGGCTGAAATAGCAGAGTAGAGGTTGGCTTGTGATGAACCAACGATTCTCACCGTGGAGGCAGAACAGTTCTGCTCGTGATCGGCGTGAAGGATGAGCAATTTATTTAAAGCGTCGTTCACCACTGAGTTCACTTTGTAATCTTCAGTAGGCAAGCCAAACATCATCTGGAGGAAATTCTCCGTGTAAGACAAGTTGTTGTTTGGATAAACGACAGGGTGCCCCATATTGTTCTTGTATGCTTGAGCTGCAAGAGTTGGAAGCTTAGCAATAACACGATGCATCGTCAATTCCACATCTTCAATGGAACGATTGGGGTTCTGAGATTCAGGGTAGAAGGTCGATAAACTCGCAATCATGGAAGAGAGGATCCCCATAGGGTGAGCATCCGTCGGAAACGCCTCGAAGAAACGTTTCATGTCTTCATGCACCAAAGTGTGTTTGGTAATGCTGTTCACAAACCAATCCAATTCTTTTTGATTGGGAAGGTCTCCTTTAATCAAGAGATAGGCTACTTCGAGGAAAGAAGCTTTTTCTGCAAGTTGCTCGATGGGATAACCGCGGTATCTCAAAATACCATTTTCGCCGTCAAGATAGGTGATGGCTGATTTGCATGATCCGGTGTTCTTGAATCCCGGGTCGATGGTAATGTATCCGGAAGCGCCACGTAGTTTACTGATGTCAATTGCTTTTTCATTTTCAGTTCCTACAATGACTGGTAGTTCGTACTCTTTTCCGTCAAGAATTATCCGTGCAGTTTCGCTCATTTCGATGCAAGTTTATAGTGTTAAAAACGGTTGGCAATATAGCTAAAAATCCAAGGCCAATCGAGCCTTGTACTCCCTTTTTCGAATTATGGTTACACAAAAAAGGAGACCGTAGCCTCCTTAAGAACAATAAATTCTTCAATTAGTTGAACGTCGGCTTGAAATTAGCCTGATATTCAGCCCAGTCGTCTTCTGTAACCACTGTTTTATAGTCTTCTTGTGCCACCAATCGAAGATACAATTCCAACTGGGGTGGTGTGCGGTATCCACTGATAGGGGCAATAACATTGAGGGATTCATCCAAGTAAACAATGGTTGGATATGCCCGAACTTGCAATGCTCTTGAAAACTGGTGCACTCCATTTCTGCCTTTTGCTTCAGGATTGTAATCCGGATTCTCAAATAACTGTCCTTTGAACGTGATGGCCTCGGCAGATTCTGCATCAAATTTAACAGCATAAAAATTCGCGTTGATGTAGCTGATAACATCGGCATTGGTGAAGGTGTTCTTCATCATCATTTTACACGGACCGCACCACTTGGTGTAAACGTCAATCAATATTTTTCGTGGCTCTTTTTTGTTGGCTTCTACAGCTTCTTCGATGCTCATCCAATTGATTTGTTGCGTCTGAGCCTGAACGGCAACAGCCGAGATCATCAACAAGAGTAAAAAGGTCAGTTTCTTCATAAAAATATCATTTACCGCAGCCAATGCAAGGAGCATACCAAATGCACACCTGCATGTTGCTCTACAAAGATGCAAAAAAAAGCAGGAGCGATGAAGGCCCCTGCTTTGAAAGTATGTTAAGCGTTTTGCGATTAATTGATCCCTGACATCCACTTCTTAAGTGTAGGCACCAACAAGAGGAGTAGAACAGTTCCTCCCATCACGACATAAAAACCCCAAACGAGGTACACATCGCTGAAACCAACGAGGGTTTCCGCCGTGCTTGCATTTTCAGATGGGGTAGTGGTTTGCTTTCCTAAAAAGGCGGCCAATTCGTGCGCGAAGGAAATGGATAAAAACCAGGCTCCCATAACGAAACCAACGATTTTTCCCGGACTAAGTTTGGTAACCATCGATAATCCAATGGGCGACAAACAAAGCTCTCCCATGGTGTGTAAGAGGTACATCAAGATCAAAAAGATCACAGGAACCATTCCGTCATTGGACATGAATTTGGCGGCAAAAACGATGATCCCAAATCCTAAACCGAGTTGAAATAAACCGAGAACAAACTTCATGGGTGTACTTGGTTCTTTTCCCGTTTTGTTCAGCTTCAACCAGAACCAAGAGAAGACCGGCGCCAGAAGTATGATGAACAAAGGATTCACCGATTGGAAGATGGATGTAGGAATTTCGCTTCCCATCACCATTCGATCTACATTTCGCTCTGCAAAAAGGGTGAGCGATCCACCGGCTTGTTCAAACAAGGCCCAAAAGAGCATGTGAAAGAAGAACAAGACCACAACAGTGAGGAGTCGGCGACCTTCTTGTTTCTCAGCAATGAGCAAAGAGTAAATGACCAAATAGCCGATGATCACCACACCGAGTGTCAAGAGGATGTAAAGCAGGTAGTCGTTCAAGTTCAACATGAGTGCACACAAGGGCACCAAAAGCACGGAGCCAAGGATAACAAGGTGGTTAAACTTAAACGCTCCCACCAAGGAACGAGCGCCCAACTCGGGCATGTTTCCTTTGTCTTCAAACTTCCGCATGTTGCCCCAGAACACAATTAGTCCGATCAACATTCCAATTCCAGCCACACCAAATCCCCAGTGCCAACCAATGGTTTCTCCCAAATAGCCACAAGTGAGAGGAGCAAGAAAGGCACCCAAGTTTACTCCCATATAGAAGATGGTAAATGCACCGTCCTTACGAGCATCATTCGCCCCGTAAAAAGTACCTAAGAAGCTGGAGATGTTGGGCTTAAAGAATCCGTTTCCAACAATAATAAAGGCCAAAGCGAGGTAGAACAACAAGGTATTCTCCAAGGCAAGAACAAAGTGCCCAATGGCCATCAAGATTCCACCAAAAAGAATGGCTTTTCGAAAACCTAAGAGCTTATCGGCCAACAATCCACCGATAACAGGCATTCCATAAACAAGAGCACCATAAGCACCATAGATGCCATAAGCTTTGGCGTCAGCTTCTCCTTGAGAGATCTGATCGAAGAGCACTTTGGTCATGTAAAGAACCAAAAGGGCACGCATTCCATAGAAGGAAAAACGTTCCCAGAGTTCAGCAAAAAACAGGGTGAAAAGCGCTTTGGGGTGCACTTTCCTTTGGGATAGAATAACGATGGGAATCCAGACCAATACGAATACCCATGCAAAGATTAAGAGTCCGACGGTTAATGACATGATTTCAATTATTTTTCAGCCTCTTCCACACCGTGGGTGAGCGCTTTAAGTTTTTTCAAGAAGAGAATGAGGATCAAACCAAAGCCAAGCGTGAAGATGAAAATCATCAAGAAGGTGTTCAATTCTCGTTTGTTCGCTACTTTAAAGACTTCCACTTGGGAGGTGTAGTTCCCCAATGCAACGGCACTGGTATTGTCGTCTTTCTGAAGCATGGCGTCCGTTGCGTTCTCGAAACTGAAATTCACAACAAGCGGATCGTCAGCGCTATGTTCTTCGCCGCTCATTTGTTCGATCAATCGCTTTTTGTTTTCGTCATCAAAGTTCAACATGCTCTGAATTTCTGTTCCGCTTTCGTCTTTGATCACAAGGGCTTGATTGTCCACAAAGGCCATTGTACTTACTTCAAAAGAGGCAGCTTTTTGCAAAGAGTCGATGGGAGCAAAGGTGAGGCTTTCCATGCTGGCATTGGATGCGATGCGCACTTCAATTCCTTCAGTTTGTGAGGCTTCACCAATGGCACCGGCTACTTTGTTTCCGAGACCCGTGGCGGCAAAATAAACACCCATCAATATGGAAACATACTTTGCTGGAGCCAATTTGGTAATGAAAGAGAGGGCAACCGGACTAGCACTCAACTCACCAATGGTGTGTAGGAGGTAGGCAACGATGATCCAAATCAAGGCAGCTTCACCAGTGGACAATACTTCCAGAGAAGCTTTCACCATGGCGAGGAAACCAACCCCCATAATGATGGTACCAATGGCCATTTTGAAGAGGGAAGAGGATTCCTTTCCTTTGATTTTGCGCTTGGCCCAGAAATTGGCCACGATGGTTCCGAAGAGAATGATAAAGATGGCATTCACACTTTGGAATACGGAGGCAGGAATTTCAAATCCTCCCACAAATCGATTCACTTTGTCTTTGGTGTAGAGGTTCATGAGCCCTCCAGCTTGCTCAAAGGCACCCCAGAACACAATCACAATGATGAAAGAGAGAAGCAAAACGACGTAGCGGTCTTTCTCTACTTTGGTGAGTTCCTGGTAGATGGCAATCATGAGTCCTACGACGATGGCCAAAAAGATGCCTAGGAGTCCGTAACCAACGGTGCCGGTAGCAAGAAGATAGATCGAAAAGCCGATAATGAGCAAACTAACGATGAGCGACGCTGGCGTTTTGATGGCTCTCACCATTAATTCACCCAAAGAGCTCCCTGCGGCTTCATTTCCGCTTTTTGCTCCGAGAACGGGTTTGTCACCAACGCCAGTGAGGTGCTTTTGTCCGAGCATGTAAACGACTTGTCCGAGCAACATCCCAATTCCAGCCAATCCAAACCCATAGTGCCATCCGATGTTTTCACCGATGTATCCCACCGCCAAGGAAGAGAGTGCTGCACCGAGGTTGATTCCGATGTAAAAGATGGTAAAACCTTTGTCTCTGCGGATGTCTCCTTCAGGGTACAGGCCTCCAACCATGGTAGAGATGTTGGGTTTCAATCCTCCAACACCAATCACAATCAAGGCCAAGCCAGAGTAAAAGGCCCACATTTGTTCCACGGCCAATATCCCGTGTCCGGCCACGAGGATCAATCCTCCAATCATCACACTTCGTTTCTGTCCCAACCACTTGTCGGCCAAAATACCTCCGGGTATCGACATCACATAAACCAACATCGTGTACCAGCCATAAAGTTCGAGGGCTTCGGTTTCAGACCACCCCAATCCTGGGTTGATGTCGGTAACACTGGTGGTGATGTAAAGTACCAAAATGGCACGCATTCCATAATAGGAAAAGCGTTCCCACATTTCAGTAAAGAACAAGACGAACAAGCCCGTAGGGTGTCCGAGAATTTCTGATCGTTGTTGGTTCATGTTTATTTTGGTTTAGGTTCTCTTCCGTGCAGAGGTGTTTTATAGGTTGGCTTTCACAAAATTGGTCATTTTCGTGAAGAGGTGGAGTCGAGTATTTCCACCATAAATGCCGTGGTTTTTATTCGGATAGATAAAGAGTTCAAATTGTTTGTTAGCGTTCACCAAGGCGTCAATCATTTCCATGGTGTTCTGGTAGTGCACGTTGTCATCAGCGCTTCCGTGAACGAGGAGAAACGGTCCTTCAAGCTTTTCAACATGGTTGATGGGCGAGTTGTCGTCATAGCCGTCGGGATTTTCCTGTGGTGTGCGCATGAAACGCTCGGTGTAGATAGAGTCGTAATACCTCCAGTTGGTCACAGGTGCTACTGCAATGCCCATGCTGTAAACTTCGGCTCCTTTGGTCATGGCCAAACTGGTCATATATCCTCCATAGCTCCATCCTTGAATGCCGATTCTATTGGCGTCCACATAGCTCTGTTCACCAAGGTATTTACCGAAATCAATGAAGTCTTGGGTTTCTAATCTCCCAAGTTGCATGTAGGTGCTGTGCTTGAATTCTTTCCCACGATACATGGTGCCTCTGGGGTCAACACTGGCTACAATGTATCCTTCTTGCGCAAGCATTTGATGAAAGAGGTAGTTTCTCCCTTCCCAGGAGTCAACAACGGTGTTGTGGCCCGGACCACCATAAATGTTCACATAAACGGGATATGCCTTGTTGGGGTCAAAATTGGCGGGTTTGATCATCCAGCAGTTCAATTCAATGCCATCGCGATTGGTGAAGGTGAAAAATTCTTTGGGCTGAAGGTCGTAATTGGCCAACGTTGCGTTCAAACGAGCGTTGTCTTCCAAAACGCGGATGGTTTTACCACGACTGTTTTTTAAGGTGATGTAATAAGGTGTATTAGCATCGGTATGATAGTCGATGAAATACTTAAATCCTTCACTGAAATCAGCGGAATGCTGACCTTTGCGCTCGGTAAGTTGGTTGAATGAGCGCTTTTTCAATCCTTTAGCATAAATGTGTTCTTCAAGGGTGCTTTTGGCGGATGAACTGTAATACACTTGTCCACTTCGCTCATCGTATCCGTAGAAGGTGATGACGTCCCAAGCACCAGCGGTAACTTGCTGCACTTGCTTCCCGTTCATGTCGAATTGATAAATGTGATTGTATCCGTCCATTTCGGAATTCCACAGAAATCCTTCGCCACCTTCGAGAAAGATCAAGTTGTCGTTGATTTCAATGTACGTGCTTGAGCGCTCTTCATAAATCACGCGGGTTTCCAATTGAAAGGGTTGTGGTTTGGAGATGTCGGTAAGCAGAAATTCGAGGTGGTTTTGATGCCTGTTCAATCGCATCACACACAAGGCGTCATTGTCTTGCGTCCACTTTATTCGTGGAATGTATTGGTCAACTTCCTTGCCTGTTGCTACTTGCTTCGAGGTGTTCGATGCAATGTCGTAAACATAGACGCTTACTTTGCTATTGGTTTCTCCTGCTTTTGGGTACTTGAAGGTGTATTGATCGGGGTAGAGCGATCCGTACATGGCCATCTGGAATTCCTTCACTTTGCTTTCATCAAACTTGTAGTAGGCCAAACGATTGCCTTTGGGCGACCAGTACAGTCCTTTGTCGAAGCCAAATTCTTCTTCATACACCCAGTCGGTAGCACCGTTGATGATTTCATTCATCTTGCCGTCTTCAGTCACACGAATTTCTTTGCGGTACTTCACATCAAGCACGTAGATGTCGTTATCCCGCACAAATGCTACCCGATTTCCTTCCGGTGAAAAACAGGCCAAGCGCTGTTTTCCTTTGCTAAAATCACTCAAAGGAAAGGCTTTCCCTTTTTCGATGTTGTAGATGTAGTAATTGGCTTTGCTCGATCTGCGGTAGATGCTTTCGGTGTCGGTGGAGATGAGGAGTTGACGCTCATCTGCGCTAAATTCGTAGTCATCAATGTAAGTTTCGGCTTTCGAGAAGATGCTCTTAGAACTGGCCAAAGTGGCTACTTTTTCCCCTGTTTTGTAACTGTATTTGTTGATTTCAATACCGTTTTCTTCGCTGTAATCCATGCTGGTGTAGTGCTCACCGTCTTTCATGGAACGAACGCCAGAAACGTAGTCGGCACTAAATTCTCCACTGGCCCAAATGGATTCGTTGCTCAGTGTTTTCTTGGTTTCTTTCTTCTGGGCGATGGTAGATGTGGAACCAAGAAGAAAGGCACTGAGGCAAAGAAAAAGGAGGGATATTTTATTCATGTGATTATGCATTACTTTTGAACTGAGAACGGCCGAAGATAAAAAAAACCTTTCGCTTCTCTTCACAGAATCATCATACACAAAAGCAATACCATGTTTACTCCCCTAGAGGAAGTCCATTTTCAATATTTCGCTGAACTTTTGGAAAGCCACCAAATCCTGCTCGATGAGGAGGGACGGTCGGCCTACGGTAAAGACCACACGGAGGATTTGTCTTTCCCGCCAGAGGTGGTACTTTTTCCTAATTCCACGGAGGAGGTTTCCAAGATCATGCGGTACTGCTATGAGAACGGTTTACCGGTGACTCCCATTGGTGCGCGCACGGGATTGAGTGGTGGGGCTTTGAGCTTGTATGGTGGGGTGGGATTGTGCTTGGAGCGGATGAATGCCATTCTCAATATTGATGAGGATAACCAGCAGGTGGTGACGCAACCGGGGGTTATTACTCAGTTGCTTCAAGAAAAGGTGGCGGAGCGAGGTTTGTTCTATGCTCCAGATCCTGCCAGTAGAGGGACGTGCTTTATTGGTGGGAACTTGGCGGAGAATTCTGGCGGACCCCGAGCAGTGAAGTATGGTGTGACGAAGGATTTTGTGCTCAACTTGGAGGTGGTGCTGCCCAACGGAGAGGTGATTCAAACGGGAGCCAATACTTTAAAGAATTCTACCGGGTATAATTTAACCCAACTCATGGTGGGGAGTGAGGGTACTTTGGGGGTGATTACTTCCGCTACTTTGAAGCTTCTCCCGCTGCCACAGTTGAATCGTTTGATGTTGGTTCCCTTTCGATCGGCTGTGGATGCTTGTAAGGCAGTAAGCGCGATTTTTAAAGCGGGCTTGAGTCCGTCTGCCTTGGAGTTCATGGAACGCGATGCGGTGATTTTGGCTCAGAAATTCACGGGTGAGGCTCCTTTTCCTTTGAGTGATGAATGTCAGGCCCAATTGCTGATTGAGATGGATGGCAACGATGAAGAGGAGGTGATGAAGCAGTGTGAGCGGGTAATGACTGTCTTGGATCAGTTTCAGCCCGAAGATATCTTCTTTGCAGAAAGTGAAGCGCAAAAAGAAAGATTGTGGTTTTTGAGAAGAAGGGTGGGAGAGGCTGTGAAGGCACATTCTGTTTACAAGGAAGAAGACACGGTTGTCCCCCGTTTTGCTTTGCCTGATTTGTTGAGCGGGGTGAAGAAAATCGGAAAAGATTTTGGCTTTGAGAGCGTGTGTTATGGTCATGCCGGCGATGGCAATTTACATGTCAATATCCTCCGTGGAGATTTAGATCAAGCAACGTGGGACCATCAGTTGCCCAAGGCAATCACGAAGATTTTTGAGCTTTGCGTATCGCTGGGAGGTACTTTGAGCGGAGAGCATGGAATCGGTTTGGTGCAAAAAGAATACATGCCCATTGCTTTCGGAAAAGTGCAGCTCGATCTCATGCGATCCATCAAAAAATCCTTCGATCCAAAGGGGATTTTGAACCCTGGGAAGATCTTTCCGGATAAAATATAACCGAATATCGAAGGAATCGAACCGTTTAACGAAAAAGCCCGAAAAGTCAATGCTGCTTGGCTTTACGGTCGTATCTTTGACCTGTTTTAAGTTAGTTGAGATAGAACGATGGTCGTTTATCGTTCTCAACAGAGTAATTTAATAGTTTTTAGTTTTTCAGTTTAAGCCATTAAGTCCCGCAAGAGTGTGGGACTTTTTGGTTATCAACATTTTTTTAAAGTAGATTTACCGCTTCAAAATAAAAGAGATTATGACTCCAGAGCTATTAAAAGGAAAAAAGGGAATCATTTTTGGCGCCTTGAACAGCCAATCGATTGCATGGAAAGTTGCAGAACAGGCTCACGCGGCTGGTGCTGAATTCGTATTAACCAATGCTCCTGTAGCCATGAGAATGGGGGAGATCAATGAGCTTGCTGCGAAATGTGGTGGTGCGAAGGTTATTCCTGCGGATGCGACCAATGTGGACGACTTGAAAAACTTGGTGCAGGGAGCGATGGACGAGTTTGGTGGTAAGATCGATTTTGTCTTGCACTCCATCGGGATGTCACCCAACGTAAGAAAAAACAAGCACTATACAGAGGTGAATTACAATTGGTACAATCAAACGATGGATGTTAGTGCCATTTCACTTCATAAAACCTTGGCGGTTTGTAAGGAGCTGGATGCTTTGAATGAATGGGGGTCAGTTCTAGCTTTGACGTACATAGCGGCACAGCGTATTTTCCCAGACTACAACGATATGGCTGATGCCAAATCACTGCTCGAAAGCATTACTCGTAGCTTTGGATACCACTACGGTGTGGCGAAAAAAGTAAGAGTAAACACGATTTCTCAGTCGCCAACGGTAACTACTGCAGGCAGCGGTGTGAAGGGATTCGATGAGTTCATTGCTTACTCCGAACAAATGAGTCCGCTCGGAAATGCAGATGCAGAATCATGCGCCAACTATTGCATAGCGATGTTCTCCGATCTTACGAAATACGTAACGATGCAAAACCTCTTCCACGATGGCGGGTTTAGCAACACGGGCGTTACGCAACAAGTGATCGAAAAATTTGAAAGCAAATAAGCCAATGCGTTCTCCACGACTTGGATAACAACGATTTTTACTTCAAAGGACCGGCAATGCTGGTCCTTTTTTCTTGAATCAGTTTTCGGTTGGACGAATCAATTCAAGAAAGGCCTTACTTAATGCTTCAACGGCTTTTGAGCGATCATGGGGTGGGAGTTCTGCTGGCGGACCGTAAGGGGTGGTGTTGACGTCAATGATGTACATTTTGCCACTGGTATTGTCTCGCAAGACATCAAATTCAGCAAAATCGAGTTCCATGGCTTGAGCGAATTCCAAAATGAGCTGCTGTTCTTCTCGGCTGAAGAAAGAATGAAGGTCAATCAACTCCGAACGATGCACGTCGTTGGTGAACCGTTTTTCCATGCTTTTGAATTTCTTATACGCCACAGGAAGCTGATTGCCAATGAGCGCAATGCGGTAATCCATAACGGTGTTGGAATCAATGCTGTTGTCAATCACCACTTGTACAACTTTGTTTTTGGGGAGGTTTTCTTGCGGACAATCAATGATCTCCCCATCGTGCATGGCATTTTCATCGCTCTTCAAAACAGCTTTTCCATGGTGGGTTGCAGGATCGACGAAGGTATTGTACTTGAAAATGCGCTGATGAACATCATCTACCTTCACCTTGGAGATGTCGGTACACTTCAAATTCAAAACCCGTTTTTGTTGGTGAAGAAAGGCATCGCTTGCACTGTGTTTAGTGGTCTTGTCCTCGAAAAAGAGCACGGCTTCAGATGATGATAGTGGCTTGTTGCTTAGGCGGTATCCCAGTGTTTGGGCAATTTTGTAGATGGTGGTTTTTTTGCTCGGATAATCGGGGTAGGTGATGATGCGAGGTAAACGTCCACCGTTCTTCAACCACCTCATGCTGTCGCCCAAAATTCCAAGAAGGTCTTTACTCAGCTTTTCAGGCAAAGGCATGCTGGCGCGATAGTGATTCCGAAATCCTTTCATCCTACTTCTTTAATAATGCGTTGATTTCGCTTTTCCGACCAATTTTGGCCGATATGAAGTCCTTTTCCAAACTCCAACCGCGAGCAGGAGAGTATTCTCTCCCATAAAAGATGATTTGCAAATGAAGTTTGTTCCATTTTTCTTCAGGAAAGAGTCGTTTTGCATCGCGTTCCGTTTGAACAACATTTTTTCCTGTGGTCAGGCCCCAACGATACATGAGTCGGTGAATGTGAGTATCCACAGGAAATGCGGGTATTCCAAAGCTTTGCGCAACCACCACTGAGGCGGTTTTGTGTCCAACACCCGGCAATTCCTCCAACAAATCCAAGTCGGCAGGTACTTCCCCCTGGTACTTTTCAATCAAAATTTCACTCAAACGGTGAATGGCTTTTGATTTGCTCGGCGATAATCCGCAAGGACGAATGATGGCGCGGATTTCTTCAACGCTCAATTTCACCATTTCAAAAGGAGTGTGCGCCCGTTGAAAAAGGGCTGGGGTGACTTTGTTCACGCGTTCGTCGGTGCATTGAGCAGACAGAAGGACGGCGATCAAAAGGGTATAAGGGTCGGTATGATCGAGTGGAACGGGTGTTTCAGGATACAACCTTTCCAAGGTGTCGATCACATATTGGGCTTTTTCGGCTTTCTTCATGCTTAAAAATCAATGCTAAATGTAGGGTTGATACGCGTGAGATCGGCAGAGGCACTTTTTCCATTCCAAGAGATTTCCACCCGATTCAGTTGGTCTTCAAAAAGCTCGTGAAGCAGGGTGTTCTTGATCTCCATCAACTGACCAGAAGGGATGTTCACGCCTTCCAAATAGCAGTAGGTAATGTCGTGCTCCACTTCTTTGCCAAGGTAGGTGAGTTGAATGGGCCTGCCATCGAGTTGAACGGTAAATCGCGACCTAAAGTAATCGTCCACCAGAAAACCAACATCATTCCGCTCGCGAGGATCTCCCAAACGCAAAGGCTCTCCCTGGTCTTGCAACGCTTTTTCCAAATCATCGGTAAAAATGCTCACCGTGATCTCCATGGCTCTGCTGACGGCGTTTTGATGAATTTCTGTCCTACTGAAGTAATACTTGTGTTCATCTTCCGCATTTCCATCAACCAGAAAAGCACTGGCCAACATCCAAATGAAGAACCCAAATACGAAGCCCTGTTTTTGCATGAAACAAAAGTACGACATCAGCAAGAGAACTACTATTTCATCTTCAGGAACACAAAGAGAAAGATAATGGCCCACAATGCATGGGGATTTGTAGCTTTGCCCTATGCATAAAATCAATTCTGAAAACGTTAGCGCAGTTCTTCAAATGTGCGCTCAGGCGAAAAAGATTGTCATTACCGGACACCGTTCTCCGGACGGCGATGCCCTTGGTAGCACCCTTGCATTGAGTCATTATTTGAAGACCAAGGGATTTGAAAATACCGTTCTTTTGCCCGACGATTACCCCGCATTTTTACACTGGATGAAGGGCAATGATGAGGTGCAAATTTTTGATTCGAACCCAGAAAAAGGAGTAGAACTGATTGTTGAAGCTGACCTTGTTTTTACACTGGATTACAATGATTTATCCCGTACAGGAAGCATGGCCGAAGCCTTGAGGGAAAGTTCTGCAGCCATGGTCATGATCGATCATCATCAACAACCTTCAGACTATGCGAAATTCACCTTTTCAGATACCAGTAGCTGTTCTACGGCTCAGATGGTTTACGAATTTATCGAAGCTGCTGGAGACGTGGCCATGATTGATCCTGAAATGGCAGAATGCATCTATTGCGGAATCATGACCGACAGCGGGTCGTTTCGCTTTCCAAGCGTGGACGCCAAAACACACCGCATTGCGGCTCAATTGATTGAAAATGGCTTGGATCACAGCAAAGTACACATGGCCGTTTACGATACCAACTTGCTTGACCGACTCCGATTGGTGGGCTATGCCCTGAGCCAGAAATTGGAAGTGATGGAAGACTTGGCTGTGGCCATCATCTCTTTGTCCAAAGAAGAATTGGAGCAGCACCATTATCGAGCTGGAGATACGGAAGGACTCGTGAATCAAGCGCTGAGCATCAATGGAGTTCAGTGTGCAGTGTTCATTCGTGAAGGCAATCATAAAGTGAAAATGTCGTTCAGATCGAAAGGCCATTTTGACGTGAACGAATTTGCCCGAGCACATTTTAATGGTGGCGGACACAAAAATGCGGCGGGGGGTGCTGTGAACGGAGCAAGCATCGACGAAGTACTGGAGCAGTTCAAAACGGCCATCAGAAAGTATTCATCTCAATTGACGTCAAAATGATGATCAAAAAAGCCACTTCATGCGCGCTCTTTGCAGGTTTTCTTGCAATAAGCCTATTCTCATGTACAGGTTGTGAAGAACGCACTCAAGAGTATCAGGAACAAGTATCACCGCAGTCCGTTGACGAACAACTCATCGAAATGCACCGAAAAAACGTTGCTGTAGAGAATGATCGCATTGAGGAATTTCTTCCAAGCCTCAATTGGAAAGGGGTATCAAGCGACACCGGGCTGCGTTATTGGATCACTGAGCATGGAAACGGAAAACCAATATTTGAAGGCGACCGCATTTCGTGCGAATACGAAATGAAGTTTCTCGACGGTAGTGTGGCCTACAGCAGTGAAACAAACGGATTGATGACCTTCACCGTGGGTCAAGACAACGTCGTTTCAGGATTGCACGAAGCCGCTCAACTCATGAATGTTGGAGACCGTGCTGAATTGGTGCTTCCAAGCAGATTGGCTTTTGGCTTTACAGGAGATCAAGTGAAAATTCCGGGGAATGCACCTTTGTGGATCAGTATTTACATCAAAGAACTCGCTCAGTGATGTTTGGTGGTCGATTTATCCCCGTTTTCGGACTGCTCCTGCTCGGGCTCACGGCCTGTACCGACCCTCATCCCGGTTTCACGGAAATCAAAGAAAACAGCTTTTTCAAGTGGCACACCTTGGGGGAGGGACCGAAACTCAAAGACTTGGCCTATGCCGAATGGGATGTTTCTTTGGGCTTACTTCGCGATGCTTATCCGAGCTATCGAAGTGGCTTTGGGGTGGAGATGAAAGATCGAGATTTTTGGGTAGAAGATCCCATTTTGTTGGAGTCTTTATTGAACTTGAGCAATGAGGATAGCGTATCTTTCATCGTTCCTTTTTCCTATTTGCGACAAGGCGTTTTTGACGAATTCTCCAACGACGACATCGGGGTGAACGACACGGTGATGATGCGCTTGGACTTGAAGGTTAAAAATACCATGGACAGTTTGCGCTATGCCGATTATCTATATGCCATGCGCCTAGAACGGGAAGCCAAAGAATCATTTGAACTTCAACGTTGGATGGAATCGCAAAATAAAATGAAGGACTTTGATCTGTACGAAGGAGTTTATTGGCGTTTCCTCGATTCAATCCCCGACCAAGAAAAGGTGCATTACGGAGAGGAAGTAGCCGTAAAATTGAAAGGATCTTTTCTCGATGGAAAAGTATTTGATGTGGCTAAAGATAGCTCAGAGTACATCTACTTTCCCTTGGGGAAATCCGGACAAGTGGTGCGAGCCATTGAGTTGATTTTGCCCAAAATGGGCGTAGGAGAGCGAACAGAACTGATCTGCCCGCCCTACTTAGCCTTTGGAAACCAAGGATCAACAAGTGGAATTGTTCCACCCAATACCCCGCTTATTTTTGAGCTTGAGTTGATGCCGCTCCCGCCGTTGAAGGACTGAGTTATTCTTCTCGATCTCCTCACACAGCGAGCTTTGTTTATTCAACCAATAGAGGAGATTTACCATCCGTCACAATAATTTTACTGTTGCTGGATTTGGCCAGTTCCAAAAACGCTTCGATGCTTCGAATGCGAATGATTTCCTCGGTGAGTCCTTCCGACAAGATGATTTGTGCATCTTTTGCCCCTGTGGCTTCAATCACTTTTCGTTCTGCTTCGAGTTGCTCTTGTTGAAGCACAAATTCCATACGCATCACGTCTTGCTCCGCTTGAAGTTTACGTTCGATGGAGCTGGCCAATCCTGCGGGCAATTGAATGCTCTTCATCAAAACGGCCTCGATAATGATTCCTTGTGGACGCAGCAATTCGTCCATGCGCTCCATAATGGATGATTCAATGGCAGCCCTCATTCCCGAGTGCATGTCTTTGGCAAAGTATTGCGCACAAATATCTGCTGAGGCCGAACGAAAAACGTTGGAGATGATGGCCTCGTGCTGGTTGCCAATGTTTTGAATGAAGGTCTGCATGGAGCTCGGGTCAATCTTATACAAAATCGATATCTGAGCCGTTACGCTCAAACCTTCTTTGCTGGGTAAGTTGAGTGAAAGCTCCAAATCATTGATCTGGATATCGGTTTTAATCACCTTTGCTATAAATGGGTTGAACCAAACAGCACCGTTGGTATAGGTGCGTTCAGAGAGCTTCCCAAATTTTTGCTTTACGCCAACTTCTCCCGGACGAATAACCGTGCAACTGGTAAAAACCAAAACAACAATGAGATAAACGAGCTTTTTCATATTCTTAAGTGATTAGATATATTCCAAAGAAGTATAAAATTCACGAATTGGTTCATCAAAATTCATAGATGCTGCTTATGCTTCCAATCTCTTCCGTTTATGATTGGTTTTTGTTCGAGCTTTTTTAGTTGATTATCAATGCTTTAACCAAGGGTTTAGGAGCGAGGTGGTAAGAACACGCAAAGGTATTTTGGCATAGTTTAACGCTCGAGTGCATTAGTGAGAAATCGTAAGGTTGTCCTTATGGCATAAATATTACCTTTGTACGGTGAAGGTCAACTTCACGCCTAACTTTTTATTATGAAGTACTTATTCCTTCTTCTCTTGCTCGGAGCGGTTCCGCTTTGTGCGAAATCCCAAACTGTTTTTGGCGTCACTGGTGCTTCCTTTTCAGGAAACAATGGCACAATTGAATTCACCCTTGGAGAGGTGTTTACCGATGAGCATACAAGCACGAATTCAGGTGTTTACGAAGGTTTTCACCATGTTCGTTGGGAGGATGTAAGGGAATGTCCGTATGATTTGAATGCGGACTTGGTAGTGAACAGCGGAGATCTTCTGATTTTTATTGCTGAAACCGGCTGTACACTTCAATGCGCTTACGACTTTAACGGAGATTTGGTGGTGAACAGTGGAGACCTTTTGATGTTTCTCTCTGCTTTTTCCACCACCTGTGTTTCCAACTGATTTCAATAACCTAGCCTAATCTTTATTTTATGTTCAAAACAATTTTCTCTTTTCTTGCCCTCACTTTTGTGGTGAGCAGCACTTTTGCTCAAGCTCCTGCGGGGTTCCAATACCAAGCGGTGATTCGAGACGCCAACAATGATGTGGTAAGCAACCAAACCGTTAGCATGCAAATGAACTTGCTCCAAGGGAGTGCCAGCGGAAGCACGGTTTACAGCGAAACCTTTTCACCCACAACCAGTGAAAATGGTTTGGTGAGCTTACAAATTGGTACCGGAACAACAAACGATGATTTCAATGCTGTGAATTGGGCTAACGGACCCTTTTTCATGGAAACTGCGCTCGATCTTGCAGGAGGCTCCAATTATGAGGTGATGGGAACGAGTCAGCTCATGAGCGTACCTTTTGCTTTGTATGCGAATGAAGCCGGACAAGTGACCAGCAGCATGAATACGGCTCCAGTCGATTCTTCGGATTATTTTACCGAGATGGTTGTGCCGTACATGCCTTACGGACCCACAGCTTCGCAAACCCTTTACATAACAAATACCACAAATGAATTTTTCGATATTTCTGTCGTTGCTTTCGATAACAATGGCAATACTTTTGAATTGGGAGTGATAGAAACGGCAGCTCCAACGACTGTCACAAAGTTACATCATACTTTAAATCTTGTTATGGAGGCTGTTGGATTTAATGGATCACAAGCTTGTTTTATCATCACGCTCGTGAAAGATATAGAGGTTGAATATGGTACCTTTTTGTGGGTTCCTCAGCGAGTTAAAGGTGTTTACGCTCATGCTGGATTCAATATAGGAGGTTTGGACAGAACTACCGTCGATGTAATTTACCGCTAGTTCATTCTCTTCTGCGAAAAAAGACAAAAGCACTTCTGAAAAGGAGGTGCTTTTTTTTGATTGAAACGGATGCTGTACTTTTGAGCCATGAGTTGTTTTTACTGGAAAAAAGAGGATTTTGGCTTAAGAAGGATGATGCTGATGCTAGTGCTTGGATGCTTGATGATGGTGTCATCATGCACTTCGACGAATTCCCGATCGGACGAAAATTCAAGTCCCCAAAAAAATAAGAGCATCACCGCAGAAGAAAAGCAAGTACCGCAAAACATTCAACAAGAAGCGCCAGAAGCAGAGAACTTGCCCAAAGCTTATCCGCGACTTACCGATGAAAATGCGGTGGAATTTCTCACCCAGTACGGTATCGATCATCCGGAAAATAGGGTGAAAGTGACCACAGACATGGGCGACATTATTCTAGAGCTCTTTGACGACACCCCTTTGCATCGCGCCAATTTCATTTACTTGGTGAATCGAGGGTATTACTCTCCAACAGAAATTTTGCGGGTCATTGAAGGATTCATGATTCAGTCGGGAAACAGTGAAGAGCCCGAAGCAGCGGCAGATCGATTGTTGATAGGCGCTTACTGCATCCCCCAAGAAATGAGCCTCAATCATCCCCACTTCAGAGGAGCTTTGGCCATGAGCAGGATTTATGACGATAATCCAGAAAAATGTTCCAGTGCCTACGATTTCTACATCGTGCAAGGAACAAAATACCACAATGTTCATCTCTTTCAGGCCGAAGAAGAAAAGGGGATTAGCTACACTTCAGCCCAAAAAGAACGCTACAAAAACGAAGGAGGAGCCATCCACCTCGACATGGAACATACGGTTTTTGGTAGAGTGATTAAGGGCATGAATGTGGTGGATAAAATCGCCGCGGTTGAGGTGGATCAAGCCAATTGGCCCATTCAACACATCGGCTTAAGCATGGAAGTGCTCCCCAATCAATAGTTTTCGGTATTTTTGATGAAAATCACTGCCATGAAGCGTTTGTCGTTAATTCTTGTTCTCCTTGTTCTCACTGGATCTACTAGCATCATCCAAGCTCAAAAAAGTCTGGACTCAAAACTGAGCTTGCCCCTTTTTCAAGATGAATTGGAAGAAGACGAAGAAGAGGGACGAAGAGGCCTTTCTTTTGGGCTGAATATCGGTACCTACCTCGCAAACAAGGGGAGCGCCCCGTTTTATAGTGGTGCTGGTTTGTATAGTTTGAACGACAACCAAGCGGTGATGAATACCATTGAGAGCCGTTTGTTCTTGGGAAATACTCCGCAACAGGTTCAAAATTCCATTGGAGCAGAAGGATTTACCATTCCATTCGATTCTTCTCCAGCCAACATGCGATACAACCCAGGACTGATGGTGGGGTTTCGAACCATGTTTCGCTTCAACAACGAAAATGCCATTGTTTTGGACATGAACTACGCCAATTTGAAAGCAGCCGATAAGTTTTCCTTGGTGACCAATTTGTTGCCGGACAATGGACAAGGGACACAAGACATTCGCTTGTACAACATCATTGGCGAGGAAGATCGTTTGGCTTTGAGTTTGGGTTACCGCACAGGCCTGATGATCAATGAAACGAGCAACTGGTTTTTTGGCTTTGGCGCGGCAATGACTGCAGTGCGTCTAAATGCCAATTACCTCGAAATTGAAGGGAACACCTACGACCTTTGGGTTGGATTTGTTGGTCCGAACAAT
This sequence comes from uncultured Comamonadaceae bacterium, assembly GCA_964649515.1. Lineage (GTDB taxonomy): Bacteria > Bacteroidota > Bacteroidia > Flavobacteriales_D > Sanyastnellaceae > CALKGK01. The sequence continues at coordinate 29,400 of CAZYPV010000037.1, forward strand.
TTCAACGGTCCGGTAGGCAACCTCACCAGCACCGGATTTGGGTTTTACGGAGAAACAGGAGTAGAGCTCTTTTTTGCCGATAAGTATGAAGCTCACTTGGGAATGAAGATGTCGCGAGACCGCATTGTGATGGGCAGTTTTGATGACCGCCTCATCAACACCCAAATCTTCTTTACTGTGAGTATTTAGGATAAGTTGCCCCTCTGGTACAAAAACAAAGAAGGATCCGCCTTTGCCGATCCTTCCTGAAACCTTAACCAAATACTTCCAAGAGTATTATAACGAAACTTACTTTTAATCAAAGATAAGCCACAAACAAGCCTTGATAAAGAGCAAATGAGGTAGCGGTGCAACTCAAGAAGTAAGCGGTACCCTTTTTTATTTAAGTGGTTTTACTTCCAATTGAAAAACATGAACAAGCCAGACCTTCACCCATTCAGCGATTATTTCAAGTATTACATTTCTTTGGTTGAAGACAAATCTTTGATTCCGGTTTTACAGGAGCAAGGAAAACGTCATTTTCAAATCATTAGCTCTCTGGATCAAAATCAACTGCATTCGAGTTATGCTCCAGGAAAATGGAGCATAGGCGAATTGATGATGCACATCATTGACACTGAAAGAATCATGTGTTTTCGGGCGCTTTCCTTTGCTCGCGGACACCAAGACCCGCTTCCGGGCTTTGACCATGAAGCATATGTAAAGGCTTTGGACCTAAAAGACTACACCACAGAGCAATTGGCCAACGAGTATGCGGCTCAACGCGAAGCAACCATGGTGATGTTTGAAGGCTTT
>CAZYPV010000038.1:0-30010 GCA_964649515.1 uncultured Comamonadaceae bacterium
TGGAGAAAGAGCGAGAAACAGACTGAGAATGAAGTAAAAAGCAGAATGAAAACTTCGCTGTCGCTTTGTTTTTCATTCTGCTTTTTGTAGCCCCGCCAGGAATCGAACCTGGATCTTGGGTACCGGAAACCCACATAATATCCATTATACTACGGAGCCAGATTTGGCTTGCATTTGCTGCGAAACTCAAAAAGAAAAAGCGAGTAAAAAAAGTGAGTTCTACTCGTGCTCCTTACTCGCTCTTAATGTCTGTTTGTGGAGCTAGGGGGATTCGAACCCCCGACCTCTTGACTGCCAGTCAAGCACTCTAGCCAACTGAGCTATAGCCCCAAAATGCTTTTCAGCGGGGGCAAATATAAGAAACTTCTTTGCTTCTCAATTCAGAAAATCGCCCTTTTGTATGCAAACTTGTCCATATGCTTTGAACGACACACCATGCTCAAGATCTCACTTTTGAAGGTGTGGAAATTCGATACAACTCATCAAGAACAACATCAATCCTAACTTCCTTACTTCAAATTCCTTCGAGCTAAAAAGAAGGGATTGAACTTGTCGATGTTGAACACAAAAGAGATCATGTCCCCAATGCTTTGTCTTCCCGACAATATCTCGTTACTCAGCAAGGGAATGTTCACGGCAATCCCGTCCCGAACAATGTTTACAATGAAACCGGCAGAAAAATCACCTTTAAGGACGAATTCTCGGTCGTCAAAATTGGGGTACAAGAGGTTGTAATTCTTAACCAAACCTATTCCTGCAAATAGCGAAATGAATTTCACTTTTGGAATTTCCATGTCGGCACGGAAGGTGGTCATGAAATGATTGGAGTTTAAGCCGTTGAACAAGGCTCCTTGATCGCCCCGAACCATTCTTGGCAACACGTCGCTGTTCGTAAAGTTGCGCGATAAAAAGAGGTAATCAAAGGTAAAATCATTCACTCCCTGCCACCCAAAAGCGGAGATGGAGTAGGGAGAACGTTCGTCGAAGGTCATTCCAGCATAGGCTCTCCAGTGGATGTCGTGCCCCTTCATGTAGGCAGTTTTTCCTTGGTAAGTGATTTCAGCCAAATGCTGCGTTTGCTGGTCGAATAAGCTGAAGTTGGGATTGCTTATGTTGCTGAAATAACTTCGAAGACCAATAACGGCGCGGTGCCTAACCAAGCCTGTTTTTTCCGCTGAATACCTGATTTTACTTTGCCCATGATGCAGAAATGATTTGAATGTCACAGGGCCATTCATATCTGGATTTTGGATGCGGGTTTCCGTTTCGTCAAGATAAATGTGCGCTAATTCAACTTCCAATTGGCTAGTGAGATTACTACCAGGCTTACGATTAAATTGCTGTTCAAAGGTGAGACTCGTTCTTGTGTAAACACGCTCTTCATCGAAAATTCTTCCTTTTCGCTCAAAATCTGTGAACCTTCTCGTTTGCAAATGAAAAGCACTCTTCCCTTCAAAATAGGAGAGCCTTCCAAAGCCGAGTATTCGATTGGTTTCAGCACTGTAGAGTGGGGTTAAAGAGAACTCAAATTTCTTCAAAGGAATGGTGGCATTGTGCAAATTCAATCCAATCATAAATTTATCTTGGTCGTTGAAGGCGATAGCAGGTACCCAAAACAGTTGGGTTCTCGAAGGATCCTCGATGTCGGTAAGAAACTTCAATTTGAAGGGCTCAATACCGCCCACAATGTCGTCTGTGCGATAAACGTTGTTCTGCCTGCGCACATCCAAGGATTCCCAATTCGGGTCAATGGCTACTCGATCACTGCTCACTCCCAATTCCAACTTGGTGCGATGTCTAGGCTCAAGCGCTTCATACCACTGGTCAAAAACGATCACACTGTCTTGATAAGCAACCACTTGAAAAGGTGCAGCAACTTCTCCTCGGTTTTTAATGTTCACAATGGTCTTGTTCTTTTTTAAATGGGCATTCCGAAGCGCGTAATCGGTTTGCTTAGTGCTGGGTACCACGTCTTCAAAAAACCACGAAAGATCCTTGCCGGTGCTTTGTTCCAATGATTGGCGAAGATCATTGGGCGATGGGTGCTTGAATTTCCAGGTTTCATAATAGTTCTGCATGGCTTGGTCAAAGGCTGCTTCTCCCAAAGATTGCATGAGATAGCTCATGGCGAGTGCCGTTTTTTTATAAACGATGGTGCCGTAATTGGTGTTGGTGAAGTCGTTGGAATGACATTGCATGGCTTGGTCTTGGTCGTTCCGAGCACTGATGAGGTAAGAGTATACATCGATGGTCTGATAAGGAAACCGGTCGGCATCCATCAATTTGGCGAGTTTTTTTGGCAACATTCCTTCCAAAAAGTGCAGACTGTCTTGATACTTCGTTCGGAAATAGCGGGTTTCATTGAAAGAGTTCAAACCTTCATCCATCCACGCGTTGTTGCGCTCGTTTGAACCTAAAATCCCGTAAAACCAGTTGTGACCTACTTCGTGTACGATCACAGTTTCCAAACCTAAATCAGATCCAGCGTTGCCAATAACGGTGACGTTCGGATATTCCATTCCCCCACCAGCAGATATGGTTCCGTCCACGGCGCTTACTTGTTGGTAGGGATAATCACCGTTCCAAAGAGAATAATAATGAACGGCGTCGTTGATGTATTCAATGGCTCTGGCCCATTTCTTCCGGTTTTCTGGGGTGAACATGGCCCAAGTGGTCACTTCGTCTCCAGAATTGGGCAGGGTTACGCTTCCTTTTCGAACCATGTACCTCTTATCTGCAAACCAAGCAAAATCATGCACTCTTTTCTGGGTGAAGCGAATGGTTTTCATTTCTTCGCTCGAGGCGGGGAAGGCATTGCTCATGTTCCCATTTTGATTGCTTTCTTTCTCAGCCAGTTCATTCAAAAAGCGAACTTCACTTTCGGTTTGAAGATCACCAGTAGCCCCCACCACATAGTTTTTGGGAAGGGTGATGGAAACGTCAAAAGAACCATATTCGCTGTAAAACTCGCCCATGTTCAAATAGGGCATGGCGTGCCAGCCGTTGTTGTCATAAACTGCTGGTTTCGGATACCATTGGGTAATTTGGTAGGACTGATCAATGTGTCCTAGTCGGGATATTTTTCCACTTGGGATCTTAACGTGAAATGGGGTGGAGATAACAATTCGCTGTCCACTTCCAAGGGGTGTTTTTAAGGTGAGTTTGGCGATGTCAATGTGCACTTCATCATAATCCCACACTATTTGTTCACCATCCACTTTAAAGTCCAGCTGGTCGATGTATCCCAATTCTTTCTCTAAGGCATAAAACATGAACTTGTTGCCCAAGCGAAGTTGCTGTTTTGCGAGAGCGGTTTGTGCGTTTTTATATGCATTGGGCCAAAGGTGGATGTAGATTTCTCCCAATTCGTTGGGGGAATGGTTGATGTATTCCATCTCAATGTGTCCCAGAAGTTCATGGTTTTGATCGTCCAAGCTAACTTCAATGGAGTAATTCACTTCCTGTTGAAAATAGGACTTTTCTTGGGTGAAGGCGGTGTTCCAAAGCAATATGGAAAAGAAAAGGAGCAAGGCGTTTTTCATGAAGGCGGTTTTAGTGGTATGCGAATAAGACGAACAAATGCATTCGTTGTTACCCACGTCTACTAATTTAGAAAGATCATTGATACTTGTACTTCAAGGCTCTTCGGTCTTCTTTGCTGAACTTTCGCACGGCATCAAATCGCCAGGCGAGTCCCACCTGATATTCGAAAATGCCTTCCCCTTTAAATCGAGTAAAGCCGATGGCGCTGCCGAAGATGGAGAGGTGGCGAAGGGGGATGCTCAGTCCCAACTCACCAAAATAAGCACGCGGATGGGCAAAATTGAGTTCCTGTGCGAGCTGTATTCCCGCTTGTACAATAATGCACCGACCAAGGATGCCTTTCACTCCCAACTCGTGCCCCCATTTTTGTTGAAATGGAACGAGCACTTCCTCGCTAGCACGGGGCAAATTACTCAAGGATTGATGGTCTCGTAGTCGCCAAGAGATGCCAAGGTAATCCGACGATGAGATGTCTTTTCCCGAAGTACTGAACTTGGATTCAATGCGTATTTTGCGCGCAACATAGGCGCTGTAAGCAAAGAAATACTGCTTACTGGGTTCGCTAGGTTGAGTGATGTCCACCCCCAACTTCGCTGAAACATCTAGAAAAAGACTGTAGAGTCGCGGACGTTCAGAACGCAGCGCTTTGGCGTCTTCTTGGTACAATTTTTTCCCTACTTTTCGCTTCAAAGATTTGAATTCTTCCAATCGGTCATACCTGCCTTCCACAGCACCAATCAAGGACCAAGCCTGTCGGTATTCATGTTTGTTGTAGGCCAATTGAATTTCTTCTTTTTCTTCTTGAACTTTCAATTCAGAGAAGCGCTGTTTGAAGTCGAGAAAAGCATCGGGGTCCACGTCAGACATGGGTTCCATTTCTTCAAGTTTCCTTCGTGCTTTGGAGATGTTTTCAGCATTCAATTGGTATTTCAACTCCTGAGAAAGCTGAGAAAAGTAGTCTTTTCTTACTTGTTCTCGAAGTGCAATGAGTCGTTCGTTCTTAGCGTCGTAACTGAGGTATTTATTGAGCAGGTTGAGCGCTGTTGAATTCTTGTTTTGGGTTTGATAAACGCTCACTTTTCCTTCAATCTCTTCTTGGTAATGATGAAGAATGTCGCCTCTTAGCGAAAGAATGTCTGCAGATCGGGGGTGTTTTCTGGAGAGCACAGAAAGTTCTTCCAAAGCCCCTGCAAAATCCCCTCGTTCAAAGGTCATCCGAATGCGGTTGAGCTCAATTTGAAAGTTGTTTTCTGTGGCTGAACTTTCCACTTGTGCCATGAGCAATTCGAAGCGCTGGTTGAGCTGGTCAAAATCACTTTTAACGGTAGGGTCAAGGTAAATGGCGGTGGTGCGGTCCGATGTAATTTCCCGGTGTTCTTTCCGAAGATCTCCAGTGTTCACAACTTGGCCCATGTTCAAAAAGCCTTCCAGCCGAGAGATCAGTGCTTTTAGTCTTCCTTCACAATGCGTGTTGGTGGATTGTGCCAAACCACTTCGATCGATCACCAAAATACCAATCAAATAGCGATTCTCCTTCCGGTCCCAAAAATCATTCAAGCTGGTGTTGATGGCAACGTCGGAAACAAAGGCACTGGTAGATCGGTACTCTTCTTCGTAAATGTAGGTTCCATTGTTCACACGTTCGCTGCTCCGCATGTCGGTTTGAGAGCTGACCCGAACACTGATTTGTCTTCCCGCCAATTCTAAGAGTTGGTTGCGAAGTTCTGCTTGCCGTTGTTCGCGTTCTTTTCGCCGTTTGTCCAGTTCAACGGAGTCCATCACCAATATAAAATCACTGCTGGGGTATTGCACCAATCGCTGGGTTTCATCCATCCAAAATGGAGCGTCGCTTTTTTGAGAAAAACAAAGGGAATGCTGTGAAAAGATCAGCACAAAGCAGATGATGCGAAAGTAGTTGGTCAAAGCAAAATAAGTCTGTGCAAGTTTAGTGAATGTTGTAAAAATCAACAAACCTTTTTTGAGTTAAGGCCTTGACATACAGGCTGAAATTACAAGAGCTGAATTCGGACAAACGATGCCCATGCACTTACTCCAATTCCGCCAACTCCAACCAGCGGTCGGATTTTTCGTCCAAACTTTGGATGATTTCACCCAGTTCTTGAGAAATTTGAGTCATGGATTCATGGTCCAGATTGGGCTGCATGAGTTCGGCTTCTTTCTTGGCTTTGAGTACTTCCAGCGCTTCAATTTCTTTGGTAAGTTGGTCGTATTCAAACTTCTCCTTGAAGCCCATTTTATTTTGTGAACGGGCTGTTTTGACTTCGGCAGGTGCGCTCGTTGTGGTGGTTTTCTGCGCTTCCAATTTTTTACGTTCGCGTTCTTCTGCTTGAATTCGTTCGCGGTATGCGGTGTAATTTCCCCCAAGATCTCTCATCTTCCCTTCGCCTTCAAAAACAAGAATGTGCTCCACCAGCTTGTCCATGAAGTAACGGTCATGACTCACAATCAACAACACGCCCGGGAAGTCCTGAAGGTATTCTTCCAGTACGGACAAGGTGAAAATATCCAAATCATTTGTGGGCTCATCGAGGATCAAGAAATTGGGGTTCTTCATCAATATGCGCAGGAGATGAAGACGCTTCTTCTCACCACCGCTCAATTTGGCGATGTAGTTGAAGTGCATGCTTCTCGGAAACAAAAAGCGCTCAAGAAGTTGTGCAGCGGTGATTTTTTGTCCGCCAGCTAAAGGAATCACATCTGCAATGTCCCGCACGGCTTCAATCACGCGCTGATCGTCGCGAAAATTCATCCCACTTTGGGTGTAATACCCAAAAACAACGGTATCACCCACCACAATTTTACCTCCATCAGGTGCTTCTTTGCCCACGAGCATGTTGAGGAAGGTCGTTTTTCCAGAACCGTTATTCCCCACAATGCCCATGGCTTCCTTTCGCTTAAAGTTGTACTCAAACCCGTCCATGATGATTTTCTCACCAAAGGCTTTTTTCACTTTGTGGAATTCCACGGTTTTTCCTCCCATACGAGAGGGATTCAGCGCGATGTGCATTTCGTCGTTTTCAAGACGAACGGTGGCGCGTTTCTTCAAATCGCCAAACTGCTCTTCACGATATTTCGATTTGGTGGTTCGGGCTTTGGGCTGGGTGCGTATCCATACCAATTCTCTTCGCATCAAGTTTTGAGCTTTTTCGCGATTGGCAAACTCCATGGCTTCACGCTCTGCTTTCTTTTCGAGATAGTAGGAGAAATTGCCCTTGTAACGATAGAGCTCGTTGTTCTCCATTTCAATGATTTCATCACAAACAACCTCTAGGAAATAGCGGTCGTGAGTTACCATCAAAAGGGTCATGGAGGTTTTTTCTAAATACTGCTCCAACCATTCGATCATGTCCAAGTCCAAGTGGTTGGTAGGCTCATCCAAAAAACAGAGGTCGGGCTCTTCAATGAGCACACGGGCTAGTGCAATGCGCCGTTTTTCTCCTCCACTCATGGTGGCGACGTTTCTGCTGAGGTCATGAAGGTTCAGTTTGCCGAGAATGCTTTTTGCATTGGCTTCATAATTCCAAGCGTCGCTTTGGTCCATGGCGTCATAACAGCGCTGAAGTTCATCCCCACTTGCCCCTCGTTCCAGTGCGTCTTCATAAGCTCGAATGGCCCGCACCATGTCGTTGTCTGAGGCGAAAACGTTTTCCAAGATGCTCAGGTTTTCATCCAAGCCGTGATCCTGAGCAAGGTAACTGACTTTAATGTCGTTGTTGAAGATGACTTGTCCTTCGTCTGCCGTATCTTCACCAATGAGAATTTTGAGCAGAGTAGATTTCCCCGATCCATTTTTAGCCACCAAAGCCACTTTTTGTCCTTTGCTGATGCCAAAAGTGAGGTTTTCGAAAATGAGGCGTTCTCCAAAGCGTTTGCTGATGGATTCTACACTGAGATAGTTGGTGGGGCTTGCAGACATGGCTACAAATATCGCACGAGGAGTTGATTGCTCCTAACCATTGCGCTAAAATCGCTCAAAGATTAGTGCTACCTTCGCTGTATGATGGAACATTTGAATTGGACACTCAAGTCTTGGGATGAACTTTCATTGGAGGAGTTCTATGCATTTAGCGCACAAAGAATCGCAGTTTTTGTAGTGGAACAAGATTGTCCGTATCAAGATTTTGATGGAAAGGATGACGTTTCTCATCACCTTTGGGCAAGCAATTCGAACGGAGAAGTAGCGGCCTACCTGCGCATTGTAAAGCCGGGTGTAAGTTACCAGGAGGTTTCGATTGGACGGGTACTCACGGCGCATTCAGCCCGAAGAACAGGAGTGGGATTAGCGCTGATGGAGAAAGGGGTAGAGGCGGTGATGCAATTGTACGGTGCTGTTGACATCAAGATCTCAGCTCAAGAATATTTGATCAATTATTACGAGAAATTTGGATTTAAGGCTGTGGGAGAAGGCTATTTGGAAGATGATATCCCCCACATTGCCATGATAAGAAAAGCAAAAGCATGAAAACAGAAGAGATCAAAAAGCAATGGATCATTTGGGAATTTGCCAAAGAACGGATGCTGGATGAATTGGAGTACTGGAACTTCGAAAATTTAACGAAGGCTCCTGAAGGCGAATGGAACGGTTTGCAGGTTTTGGAACACATCATGATTTCAGAACAAGGATGCTTGGCATACATGATGAAAAAGACCTCATCGGGCTACGAAGCTTTGGATAAAGTGGGCGAGGAGGAGATCAAAAAGAGTAAAATGCTCAATGAAAAGCTGGCATCAGACGAGAAGTGGAAGGCTCCCGATGTACTTCCCCAACCCAAAGGAGAGGCGAGCCTTTCTCAGATGATTCAACAGTGGGATGAAATTCATTCAAAATTCGAAAAATTCTTGCGTCAGTTGGATGTGAACTTTTACGATCGTCTCATTTTCCGTCATCCTTTCACGGGGATGATGAATTTAGAGCAAACTTTCGACTTCCTCACCGAACATATCAATCATCACATGCACCAATTGAAGCGCTTAAAAGCTACGCACGAGTCTTGAAAGATAAATTGCATTGAAACGATAAAAGCAAGGATCAAACGCGTCGTTTAAACGTTGGATTCCTTGCTTTTTTTGGTCCTTATTGTTTGAGAACGGACAATCTCATGGTGGTTTACTTCATGCGCTTTGGTTTTGATGTTAGGGTTTCTAAATGCCTTGGTGAAGCACCGCAAACTACTGCACCAAGATTTGTTTGGAGAACTGGAGTTCTTGCGAACTGAGCTCCAAAATGTAAACCCCAGCTTCTACATCGAGCAGCGAAATCTCCGGCACAAAAAGGCCGCTCTCCTCGAAGAGATGTGTTTGGGATTTAACGGTTCTTCCGTCCATTCCAACCAATGAAACGTGGAGTACTTCTGCCGCAATTGCGGGCCATTGTACCTTCACTGCTTCACTGGCAGGATTGGGGAAAATGAGGATGTTGCCAACTCGTTCTTGTGGTAGGTTAGGCAAGGTAGTTGGGTTGTTTTGAGCAACATCCGTACTGTGATTTAACTGTGCTGTGAGCCCTTCAGCATTGGGCATCTCATCTGAACATATTTTTTCTGTAAAAGCGGGCGCATTGTTCAATTCGGGAAGGTCAATGTGCGCGGTGTTGACTTCATTGCTCACTTCTTGAAGCTGAAGGTCGCTCACCAAGATGTCGAAGTCGTGACGCTCAAAACTGTTGCTGAAATGCTGGTTGCAACCGAGTTGTCCGTCAATGTCCAATTTGCACACCATTCCAGTATTGAAGCCTTCTCCAAAGCTCCGGGTGTATCCGCACATGGCAATTCCATGATCTTGGGTGTAGATGGATTCAAAGGATACTTCTTTATTGTCTCCTCCATAGGCTCCGTTGACTTTCATGTTGCCCATGCGGTCGAGGGTGAGCATCATCATGTCCAAGCCTCCACTGCCAAAACTGGCGCTCAAACCAACGATGGCGAGCATGTTGTTCTCCATTTCCACAATGCTGGTGCCGTGGTCGTTGCTGTAGGCTCCATAGGTGCTCGACCAAAGTGGGTTGCCCTGGTTGTCAATTTCCAAAAGGTAGAGGTCGGTCAAACCCGCACCGGCACTACCGGTATCTCCACAAAGCAGTACACCACCGTCTTCCAAAATAAGGATGTCCCAAGCGAGTTCATTGGCTGAGGCAGCATAGCTTTTGGTCCACAAGAGTCCTCCGCTATTGTCGATTTTACAAAGTAGGGCGTCATACTGATTGGTCAATTCGCCATTGCAGTGTCCCCAAATGAAGAATCCACTTTGATCGGGGGCTTCTGCACAACTCACCGCCACTTCATACTCTGCTGCACCAAGCACGGTAAACCACTCGGTTTCACCCGCTGCATTTCCCTTCAATGCGAAGAAGTCCACATCACCATTTTCGCTAAAACTGTTGGCTATTCCGGTCAGCAAAAAGCCCCCGTCACTGCTCATGATGATTTTCCGACCTTGCTCCATGCCGTTTTGATTCAATCGTTTGATCCAAAGAATGTTGCCGTTGGCGTCCATTTTCCCATAAAAGGCGTCAAAGTCGCCGTCTGCAGAAAAGGAGTTGCTGGTTCCTGTGAAATAATAGGTGTTGTCCGGACCCGGATTGATTTCGTCAAAAGTGTCCGTTCCTTCACCGCCCCAAACTTTGACTTCAAGCGGATTTCCATAGTGGTCGGTTTTGAAGAGGATGAGGTCGTCCTGCCCTCCATCAAAGCCGTCGGTATGACCAATGACGATCATGGAACCGTCTTCACATTCCACCATTCCGTTCATGGAATCTGCGCCGGCAGAACCGTACACTTGATGAAAATGTTGAGCTGAAATGCTGAGGGGTAAAAGAAGAATGCCGAGAAAATAGGTGAATTGTTGCATGTTTAAAATTGTATTAGGCTGTCTTTGTTTACGCCTGCTTCTCATGGAGGTCTGTGGGGTTTGATCACAAGAATGTGTAGGATTTTTAGGCTTTTTGATGAAGGCTTTCCACCTACACGAGCGAGTTCATTACCTTTGTGAAGGATGCCAGCGTTGAAAATCGATATTGTAGTTCCTTGCTTGAATGAGGAGAAGTACATTGATGCTTGTTTGGAGTCGATTTTAGCACAAGACTACCCTCAAGAATTCATTCAAACTTTTGTGGTTGATGGTAGGAGTGAAGATGGCACACGAGCGAAGATTCAGGCTTGGGAAAAAAGAAGCGCAGGGAAGATTCAGATGTTGGACAATCCTGCCCGACACACCCCCAAAGCACTGAACTTAGGAATTGAAGCAGCAAAAGGAGATGTCCTCATCATATTGGGGGCTCACGCAAAATTGCATGTTGATTTTTGCGCTCGAAATGCTAGAATTCTCCAAGAGATGCCAGAAGTGGCCTGCGCTGGAGGAGTCATCAACAACATTCACGAAAACCACAGCGCCGCCATCATCTCCAAAGCCATGAGCTCCCCTTTTGGGGTGGGAAATGCTCGTTTTCGAACGGGAGGTGAGGCCGGTTTTGTTGATACAGTGGCTTTTGGAGCTTATCGGAGGTCGGTGTTAGACGAGGTGGGGTACTTCGATGAAGATTTGGTTAGAAATCAGGACGATGAACTCAACTTTCGAATAACGGAAGCTGGTCACAAGATTTATTTCGATCCCAAGATTCAAAGCGATTACTACGTTCGAGCTTCTTTTAAGAAACTCTTCAAACAATACCGACAATATGGCTATTGGAAGGTGTTCGTTAACAAGAAGCACCGCAAGATTACAACGCTTCGTCAGCTCATTCCTTTTTTATTGGTGATGTATAGCGTGCTCGGATTTATCCTCTGGTTGACACCGAAAATATTCGTGTTTTGGAGCTTTGGCATGCTCCTCTACGTATGTGCGGCCATGCTTTCGGCCATGCTTTTATCCAAAAAGGTAAAGGAAGTTTTGCAGCTCATTTTTGTCTTTGGGATTCTCCATTTCAGCTATGGTTGGGGCTATGCAGAAGGCATTTTTGAGTTTTTAATTTTAGGCAAAGCGCCAAAGTCCTCACAATTGAAACTCACGCGATGAACAAACGGTGGTGGCAAGATTTATCTCCCATTGGGATTTTCAACTCGCTGACGGTGTTGATTGCTTTTCTGCTTCCCATCACCAAAAAGGGACTGCCCCTCATCATTGCATTTTGGGCAATTTTGGGCTTGTGGTCTTCTGTGCATCGCCGACCAAAAAAAAGAAAGAAAACCCTCTATGCACTGGTGGTTTTTTACCTCTTGCACCTTATTGGGCTTTTGCAGAGTAGCGACATGAAAACGGCCTTGTTTCATTTGGAGGTGAAGGCGAGTTTTCTCCTTTTTCCTTTGATTTGGCTGCTGCAAATGGAGGTTGAGAACAAGCAACGTTTCCGTGTCATGATGGCCTTCGTTTATGGCTGCCTCTTTTATTTCGTTTTCAGTTTTGCCAAAGCCCTGTATCGTTTTCAAGAAGGGGCCGAGTTGGAGGTGTTCTTCTACGATCAGCTGGCAGATTACTTTCACCCCACCTACATCGCTACCTATTTTGCCCTCGGTTTTTTAATGTTGGCATGGCTGGCTTACAAAAAAGTGCACCTCTTCGGCAGAGCGGCTTTGCACCACTTGTGCGAAGGCCTGTTTTTGGTGTTCATCGGTTTGCTCTCTTCCAAGGCGGGGTACCTCTGTGCATTGATGTCGCTCTTTTTCTTAGCGGTTTTGTGGCTGAAGCGGAAACGTCTTGGTGTAGCGATGGCTTATGCCCTTGTGGGGAGTCTTATTTTGGCGGGTACCATCATGGCTTCACCCAAGTCCCAAGATCGCATTAAAGAACTCACCCAAGCGGTTGATCGTGAGCAGTCTGTCCCCCTTCAGCCCGAAAAAAAAGAAAACAATACCCCCACAACACCCCAAAAAGACGCTCGCAAGGGAAGTACCCAAGGAAGATTGGTGGCGTGGGAAGCTGCTTTGGTGATTATTGGAGAGAATCCACTAGGGGTGGGAACTTCAGATGCAACAAATGCGCTTAAGGTAGAATATGAAAAGATGGGCGCAACTTACAATTTGGAACACGAGCTCAACGCACACAATCAATTTCTCCAATCAACCCTTGAATTTGGTTATTTCGGACTCCTTTCCTTGATCATGATTTTTGTTCTCGGTTTTCGCAGTGCACTCCGTAGGAACGATTTTATTTTCATGGCTTTTATGTTCCTGCTCTTCATTAATATGCTTTTCGAAAGCTTTTGGGAGGTGCAAAGCGGGGTGGTATTTGTGGCCTTCTTCTTTTGCTTCTTTGTGTCTTCGAGCTATCAGAAAAACAAGAAAAAGTTGGAGGTATGAATACTGAAATGAGGGAGTATCTTGCTCCGAGCTATTTTTTTAATGCCGATGATCCTCGAATTCGCGATTTTGTGGCTGAACTCGGTATGCCTGAACAACTGAGTCCTTCGGAAAAGGCGATACTGCTCTACAATGAAGTGAGAGATCGGTTCTTTTATGATCCATTCAATATTCGTATTCAAAGGGAGCATTTGCGCGCTACGCAATTGTTGGAGGATGGTCGCGGACACTGCATCGACAAAGCGGCTTTTTTTATTTGTACTTGCAGACATCTTGGCATCCCCGCACGTTTGGGTTTAGCTAAAGTGAAAAACCACATGGGCACAGCAAAGTTGGAGAAGCTCATTCAATCCGATGTTCTTGTTCCTCATGGTTATGCTGAAGTTTACCTTGAAGGCAAATGGCTCAAATGCACTCCCGCATTCAATCGTTCATTGTGCGAAAAGTTGGGGGTAGCTCCTTTGGAATTCAATGGCTTGGAAGACAGTGTTTTTCAGGCGTATGACCGGGGGGAGGGCGGCTTTATGGAGTATTTGGAGGATTATGGTCACTTCGCGGATTTGCCCTTGGAGTTGATGATTTCGCTTCTACAAAAAAATTACCCCCACCTCTTCAACGAGGCAGGGGTGTTTCTTCTTGCGGGAGGAGGTGAGTCTCGTTAAAATGAATGAACGAGGACAATTGGATTAAGCCTTCGCTTTTTTCTCCTTCTCCAAGCGAGCAGCCTTCACAAAGCCCACAAATAAGGGGTGAGGTGCGGCAACAGTACTTTTGTATTCAGGGTGGAATTGCGCCCCAACAAACCAAGGATGGTCTTGTACTTCAACAATTTCCACAAGACCGCTTTCAGGATTGAGTCCGGTGGGTACCATACCACTTTCCACAAAGAGTTCTAAATAATCGTTGTTGAATTCAAAACGGTGACGGTGGCGTTCTTCAATGTCGATGGACTTATACGCTTTCTGCGCTTTCGATCCTTCTACCAATTCACAAGGGTAAGATCCCAAACGCATGGTTCCTCCAAGGTTGGAGATACTCTTTTGTTCGGCCATGAGGTTGATCACAGGGAAGGGAGTGTATTCCTTCATTTCAGTTGAATGCGCGTCTTTCATGTTCAAAACATTGCGGGCAAATTCAATCACTGCGCATTGCATTCCAAGGCAGATTCCAAAGAATGGAACTTTGTTTTCTCGGGCATACCGAATGGCTTCGATTTTACCATCAATTCCACGAGAACCGAACCCAGGAGCTACCAAGATACCGTCCAAATTTCCCAATTTCTTGGCGCTATTTTTATGGCTGATGTCTTCAGAGTGGATCCATTCAATGTTCACTTTCGTTTCATTCTCAGCTCCAGCATGGATGAAGGCTTCTGCAATGGATTTATAAGCGTCTTTCAACTCCACATATTTTCCAATGAGCCCAATTTTTACTTCTGCTTTTGGGTTTTTGAAGCGTTCGAGGAATTGGTTCCACTTCTTCAAATCGGGCTTGCGCTTGTTCTTCATGCCCAATTTCTGCAAAACCACGGTGTCAAACCCTTCATTGAGCATCAAGAGGGGAACATCATAGATGGTAGATGCATCGATGGACTGAATAACGGCTTGCGGAACAACGTTGCAAAACTTCGCTACTTTGGTACGAACCGCTGGAGGCAATTCATGCTCAGTTCTACAAACCAAGATGTCTGGCTGCACACCAAATTCCAAAAGCTGCTTCACACTGTGTTGTGTAGGCTTGGTTTTGAGCTCTCCTGCAGCAGATAAGAACGGGATGAGGGTAAGGTGAACCACCAATACGTCTTCGGGCTTTTCCCATTTCATCTGACGGACAGCTTCAATGTAGGGCAAGGATTCAATATCGCCCACGGTACCGCCAATTTCAGTAATCACAAAGTCATAGTGGTTTGGCGACCCCAAGATCTTCACACAGCGCTTGATTTCATCGGTGATGTGAGGAACAATCTGAACGGTTTTTCCCAAATACTCTCCTTTGCGCTCTTTGTTGATCACAGATTGGTAAATTCTACCGGTGGTAACGTTATTCGCTTGGGAGGTGGGGACGTTCAAGAATCGTTCGTAATGCCCCAAATCCAAATCGGTTTCGGCTCCGTCGTCGGTCACAAAACACTCTCCGTGTTCGTAAGGGTTCAATGTTCCCGGATCTACGTTAATGTAGGGATCAAGCTTTTGAATGGTGGCTTTGTAGCCTCGTGCCTGAAGAAGTTTTGCTAAGCTGGCGGAGATGATGCCCTTCCCTAAACTGGAGGTAACACCGCCGGTGACGAAAATGTACTTTGTGGAATGATTCATTTGCCCGTATTCGGAGAGTTGGATTACGGGAAACAAAAGTACATAAATTAAGCAGGGGACGATGCCTTTGCTTATAAGTTTCTTGTGAGCGAGTCAACCACCTTAAAACCAGAGAGAAATTCTTGTGCAATGATGCGAATGAAGGTGTATGCAGGTATGGCGATGATCATTCCACTTACTCCTCCAAGGGTGCCCGCGATGGAAATGACGATAAATATTTCCAAAGGATGGGCTTTAACACTATTCGAAAAGATGAAGGGCTGCGTAACGAAATTGTCCACAAGCTGGCAAAGAGCAAAAACGCCGCCTACTTTCAGGGTCAAAGACAATAGATCAATTTCGGCTCCCGAAGCCAATCCGCTCGATAGGGTAATCACCATGGCAATGATGGCTCCCAAGATCGGACCAAGGTAGGGGATGAGGTTGATGATGCCGGCCAAAAAGCCAATCAAAAAGGCGTTCTTGATTCCCAAAATACTGAGTCCGGTAGTAACCAAAACAGTCATGATGCTGATCTGTATAATGAGCCCAATGAAGTAGCGTCGGAGCATTTTTTTACTCTTCTCCATAACTTCTTTGATCTTATCAAGATGCTTGTCAGGGGTAATCACAAAGGCAATCCGCGCCACCATGTTTCCATCTTTCAAAAAGAAAAAGGCAATGAATAGGATGGAGAAGAAGGCAATGAAGAAATCACCAATCACCCCAAATACGTTGTTGAAGAGGTCGCCTAGCTGACCAAAATTGATCAAACTTTTGAGTTTGGAGATCAAGAATTCTTTGTTGCTCTGATCGTCGCCAGAGAGGTTCCATTTTTCCAAAAAGCGCTCGGTTTCTCCTAAGGGTTTGTTGAAGGTTTGAGCGGTTTTTTCTACATCTATGGAAGAAATGATTTCGGCTTCTTCGGCAACGAGCGGACCAAAGATGCTAAAAAGGCCAACGACGAGTCCGATCATGATGAGCAAGGTTAACGCGGCGGATAGGCTTGAGGGCATTCGAAATTTACCAACCTTGATTTTATTGAAGAGATCCACGAGCGGACCGCCCACGATGCTGATGACAACGCTGATGAGAACATAACTCAGAACACTTCTGAAGTAGTACAGCATAAAGCACAAAAGCGCCAAGCCGATGATCCAAAGTGTGGTTTTATAGTTGGTGGTCAAATCAAATGCTTTTTAGGGTAATCAATGTCCAAAACACTGCAGGTATTATCGCTTAAATGGCTCCATTCATCCACGAAAAGATCCAAACTCACCACACAGCAGGTGGGCATTTCAATGCGCTCTCCACTGAGATAGCTGGCAAGTTGACTCAATCCGGGATTGTGTCCAAAGATCACTACTTCATGTGGAGCGTTTTCAATGCTGGTCAGGAGCTCCATCAAGGTATTTAAACTGGCGTGGTAGATTTCTTTCTTGGTGATGATTTGTGCGCCATCGTGCAATTCTTGAAATAGTTTTGCGGTGCTTTGAGCGCGCTGTGCAGAGCTGGCCAACCACAATTCAGGGGTTCCATACTTGAAGAAAAAACGATTGGCTGCTAAAGGAGCGTCGCGAAGGCCACGTTCATTCAACGGACGATCATGATCGCTCAAACCTTTGTGGTTCCAATCCGATTTCGCATGACGAACAATGTGCAATCGTTTTCTTTTCATAAGTGCCAATTTAATCATTCACCCTCGATCTCGTGCATTTCATTCCCCTTTTTCCATAATGGAGCAATCGCTCTTTTTGTTGCTTTGGAGGGAGTTGGAAGATCAATTAAACATCGTTTTGAAGTGAAAACTGCTATTTTTTCGCTCCATCGATAAGGTAATTCAAACCAAAAATGAGTCGCCTTGATTGAAGCGGACCATAGGCAAAATTGGTGTCAAATGCCTCGCTAAAAGGCGCTTCAGGGGCGATGAGCGGACTCTCTTGCGTGTAATTGCAGAGGTTCCGGATCGAGAAGGAGGCGGTCCAAGCGTCGTTGAGTTTCCAAGCCATTTTCACATGGTGTTGGAGAAAGGGATCACTCGACGTAGAACGTGCAAATGGGGCAGGGATTTCAGGCAAAGGCATGCTTCCCGTAAAACTGCTCTGCACTTGAACACTCCACTTTGATCTTTCATAGCCCACTTGCGCATTGGCAGTAAATGGTGGCGAAAACAAAAGGGCTTCCCGATCTTCACCGTTGCCACTGGTATTGATGGCATAGGTGGCTCCAAGATCCACTTTTAATCCCTCAAAATTCCAAGAGACTTTGGATGATAGGCCGTAATTGAGTGCCTCAGTTTTAGCGTTTTCATAAACAATCAACTGAGGGTCGATGTCGTAATTGGGTACAATGCGATTACTGAATTCCGTGTAAAAACCGCTCATTTCAAAACGAAGGTAGGAACGATCAAAGACGAAGAAATGATCGAAGTGCAAACCGAGGTGCCACGACTCTTCAGGAAGAAGGTTCTCTCGAATTTCCACCGTTCGAGATCCACTCAAAGCGGCGTGATCTTCCGTAAAAAGGTTCACTACCCGAAATCCTGTGCCCGCATTCAAGCGCACATTTGAGCCCTTCTCCGTGCTGTATTTGAGGTTGAAGCGAGGAGAAAATACCCAATCATGACTGCGATGATGATCTGCACGAATACCAGCCAATACATCCCATTTCTTCCCTAATTTTCTTTGTGCCTGAAGAAAAGTACCGGGGATGTATTGAAATTCGGGTTGTTCAAACAAGGTATTGTCATCATACCATTGCATCCGCTGCGAAAGCCCCCATTGTAGGGTGGTTTGCTTCCACTCGAAATTGCGAATGAGCTGTGCAAAAGCTTGATTTTGATTGGCCCTGAAATGCGTTTCTCCATAATAGCTTTCCTGAAAATGACTCGAAAGTGCTCCTTCACCCTTCCAACCCTTCCAACGAAAGTTACCGAGAAGTTCACTCCTTCGTGTTTCAATGTATTCCCCATATGTTTCCTGGCTTCCAATGTCTGCGGTGCCCCATCGAAGTTCTCCTGCCTGACGATCTTCATGCAGCATGCGGAGGGCTAGATTGGATTGAAAAGCTCCCTTTTCATGGGTCCATTTTGCAAAGGCAGAGCGTTGATCAAGCAAGGGGATATCTGTGAACTGATCGTTGTTGTCATCCAACTTCAACCAATTTTTCGTCAAGTCGGCTGCAATCACAAAGCGGTTTCGATCGGAAACAGGAATGCGCAGGTTGAAATTGGTGTTGAGTTCTTGATGAGTGCTCAAAGAACTCATGATTTCTCCATGAAGGTGTTGCTCGGTTTTCTTGGTGATGATGTTTACTACTCCCCCCATCGCCTCAGAACCGTATTGCGTGCTTGCAGGACCAGTGATGACTTCCACCTGTTCAATGAGGGAGGAAGGAATGCCGTTGAGTCCATAAACCGAAGCCAAGGCACCCATTAAAGGAATACCATCAATCAGAACGAGAGTGGAGGCCCCTTCCATTCCGTTGAGCCGAATTTCATTGGTTCCACAAACCCCACAGGCAACCACTTCTTGTATGCCATTGCTTTGGGATAGGTTTTGAATCAGGTTAGCACCGGGAATGCTTTGAAGCTGTTTCACATCGATCACCTGAGTGGCTACCGGACTTTCACTTCTTCTTGTGGAATTGCTCACGCCTGTAATCACCACGGGATCCAGAACGAGGTCTTGCTTGGGCAAGGCAATGCGGTAGTCTTGTTGTTGGCTCGGGGAGAGCAGGACAATCGTGCTTCGATGACCAATTGCACTGATTTGGACTTTAGTCTCGCTCAGCAATTCAATCTCGCACCACCCATTTTCATCAGCACTAATACCGCTGCCATTTGGAAGAACAACGTTGGCAAAAGGGATACCCACCTCCTCAGAATGAATCCATAAACGCACAGTGATGGCCTGTTGGGCATGCACGGCACTGGAAAGAAACAAAAGAAAAAGAAGTAGATTTTTTTTCATGATGCAAAACTAATAATTAGATGAGTCTAAAAATATATTTAGAGACAAAAATGTTTTAATTTTGTTCGAAGTAATTATTTGATTTTGGCAAGCGAAACAGTTGAGAACTATTTAAAGGGCATCTACGCCATTGAAAAGAAGGCCGATGGCAAGGGAGTAAGCACCAATGCCATTGCGGAGCATCTTCAAACAAAACCCAGCAGTGTTAGCGACATGCTGAAGAAGTTGAAGCAAAGCGGTTTGGTAGATTACAAGAAATACCACGGTGCGAGTTTAACGGCGGCGGGTCGTTTGAAAGCCATTGAAATCATTCGCAGGCACCGTCTTTGGGAGGTGTTTTTGGTGGACAAGTTGAACTTCAACTGGGATGAGGTGCACGACATGGCAGAACAACTGGAGCATGTGGAAGGCAAAGCATTGTGCGATCGATTGGACGCTTTTCTCGATTTCCCCCGTTTCGATCCCCACGGAGATCCCATTCCTGATTCCGAAGGCAAGATTCGAGACGACCGGCAGAAACAAGCGCTCAGCACCTTAGTGGCGAAAGACCGTGGAGTGGTGGTTGGTGTGCTCGATTCATCAGCTCCTTTTCTCAAATACCTCGATCATCTTGAACTCAAATTAGGGACAAGTTTACTGGTGGAAGAAGTCATCGATTTTGATCAAAGCGTCAAAATCCTGGTGGGTAAAACAAGCCACAGCGTTTCCAATCAATTTGCTAAAAACTTACTCATTCAAAAAGAGGTGTAAACCTTTTCAACTCATTCAATCATGATGGATCAAATCCTCCATTTTTTCGAAAACATTGATCCCGTTCTGGGCGCCTTAATCGCAACTACCTTCACTTGGCTGCTCACGGCTGCTGGAGCCTCATTGGTGTTTTTCTTCAAGAACATGAATCGGGCAATCCTTGATGGTATGCTTGGTTTTACTGGTGGTGTGATGATTGCCGCCAGCTTTTGGTCACTTTTGGCACCGGCCATTGAAATGAGCGATGGTGAAGGATTTCAAAAAGCCATGCCAGCGGCTGTGGGCTTCTTGTTGGGTGCTCTTTTTCTCTTTGGTTTGGATAAATTGGTGCCTCACTTGCACATTAATTTTGATCGCAATCAGGCGGAGGGACCGGAAACCAATTGGAGGCGAACCACACTTTTGGTCTTGGCCATTACCTTGCACAACATTCCGGAGGGACTCGCCGTTGGAGTGCTCTTTGGTGGTGTAGCAGCGGGAATAGAAGGCGCTAGCGTTGGTGCGGCGGTGGCTTTGGCGATTGGAATTGGAATTCAGAATTTTCCCGAAGGGATTGCCGTTTCCATGCCATTAAGAAGGCAGGGAGTAAGTCGCTTCAAAAGTTTTTGGTACGGACAACTTTCCGCTATCGTGGAACCCATTGCGGGCGTCTGTGGAGCCTTGGCGGTGATGCAAATTGAACCCATTTTGCCCTATGCGCTCGCATTTGCGGCAGGTGCAATGATTTATGTGGTGGTGGAAGAGGTGGTCCCCGAAACGCAACAAGATCGGTACACGGACATTGCTTCACTCGGACTCATTGCCGGTTTTGTAGTGATGATGTTGCTCGATGTTGGTTTGGGTTAAGCCAACCATTCATCGGCCAAAGCAAGCAAGTCCCAAGCTCCAAAGTGTCCGCTAGACATCAACAATAGATTGTCCAAGTGCCCTTTGCGTTCTAAGATGGCTTCGCGCAATTCGTCGGTAGAGGTAAACACCTTTAAACCGGGAGCATTGAAGGCATTTTGGATATCTTCGGGAAAGATCTCTGCCAGTCGCTTGTGTTTGACAACCTCGGGTGAATAATACACCAGGGCTTCATCTGCGGCATCTAAAGTCCCCTGATATTGATCCAAAAAGGCTTTATTTAGGCTGCTGTATGTGTGCAATTCAATTACCGCCAAGAGTCGGCGTTCAGGGTATTGTCCTTTCAGGGCTTCGGTTGTGGCTTTGAGTTTGGACGGGGAATGGGCGAAATCCTTGTACACAACTCCTTTGTCACTGGATTTGAGGTGCTCTAAGCGTCGTGCTGCCCCCGCAAAGCTCTCCATAGCTCGGTAAAATTGCTGTTCACTCAAGCCTAAAAGCAGACATACTTCTTTAGCTGCGTTTAGATTTTGCAGATTGTGATCGCCAAAAACATGAATGGGAACCTCTCCGTCTTTTGATTGGAGTAAGGTTTGACCTTTTTCTATTCGATGCGCATGGATTCCGTAAGGATGAAGCTGAATTCCCTTGGGCGCTTTTTCAGCAACTTGCTGAACTTCAGAATCTAAATCACAATAGATGAGGTGACCTCCATCTTGGATTTTCTGGGTGAAGATTTCGAATTGTTCAACGTAATTTTCGAAGGTTGGGAAGACATTCATGTGGTCCCAAGCAATTCCACTGATCACAGCGATGTTGGGCTGATACAAGTGAAATTTTGGTCGGCGATCAATGGGAGAACTCAAGTATTCATCTCCTTCAATGATGGCAATTTCCGTATCGGTATTCAAACCAACCATGCAATCAAAACCATCCAACTGCGCCCCAACGAGGTAGTCAAAAGCAATTTCGTTTTCTTGGAGAACGTGTAAAATCATGCTGGTGATGGTCGTTTTTCCGTGAGATCCACCAATCACCACTCGGGTTTTGTTCTTGGTTTGCTCATACACGTATTCCGGATAGCTGAAGATGGGCAGCCCAAGTGCTTTGGCTTTGGCCAGTTCAGGATTATCTGCATGAGCGTGCATTCCTAAAATGACGGCATCTATGTCTTGGGTGATGCGGTCGGTGTTCCACCCCATGGTTTTGGGTAGGAGTCCGTGCTGGGCCAAACGTGATTTCGATGGATCGAAGATTTCGTCGTCAGATCCACTCACTGAGGCTCCTTTTCGGTGAAGAGCGATGGCCAAATTGTGCATGGCAGCTCCGCCAATGGCTATAAAATGTATGCGCATGATGCGAATGTTGCAATTCTTTTCACTTCTTCCTCTCATCCCTAAAAAAGATTATCACAATTGGGGTGTAAACAACTCTTTCGAACCAAATCTCCTATGAATTCCGGGCTTGATTTT
The DNA here is from genome assembly GCA_964649515.1 of uncultured Comamonadaceae bacterium. Taxonomy (GTDB): domain Bacteria; phylum Bacteroidota; class Bacteroidia; order Flavobacteriales_D; family Sanyastnellaceae; genus CALKGK01. Next base: position 22,185 of record CAZYPV010000038.1, read on the forward strand.
TCGTGAGAATTCCCTTTCTTCGCAATGCACCATTACATGATTGATTGTGAAAACTTCCTTTACGCTCTTGTCTGATGTGAAATTGGGCCTCAAAACGTACTTTCAAAGTTTTGGCTTTATCAGAAAGCATGGGATGTGGAAATATTACCTCTATCCCGTCGCATTCATTGTGGCCTTCGCTGTGGTTTCTGCATTGGGCTTCAGCTCTTTGAATGAACTCATCACTCCTTATGTAAATGATTTTTTTGGTGTGGAAAGCATCCCTGGTGACGGTTGGTGGGAACAAACATTGAGCTTCTTTAAAAATGCAGGAAAGTACTTGAGTGCTTTTATCATTTGGGTAAGCATGGCTTTTATCTATTATAAGGTCTCGAAATACGTGGTCTTGATTTGCATGTCGCCCATCATGGCATTTGTGTCAGAAAAAACGGAGAAGGTGCTCACAGGAAAGGATTACCCCTTTGTTTGGAGTCAGTTTTTCAAAGATATTCTTCGCGGTATATTGATCGCGCTTAGAAATTTGGTGCTCGAAATTGGTTTTATAGTGGCCTTGGGGGTGTTGAATTTGCTTGTTGGTTTGATTTTTCCGCCATTAGCCGTTGTTACAAGTCCGATTGTAGCGGTGCTCACCTTTTTGATAGGAGCTTATTATTATGGTTTTTCTACCATGGATTACACCAATGAGCGGCATAAAAGATCGGTTTCTGAGAGTGTTCGCTTCATCCGAAAAAGAAAAGGAATTGCCCTCGCCAACGGAAGTATTTTTACCCTTTGGCTCATCATTCCCATCTTCGGAACCTACGTAGGTACCATCTTCGCCCCCATTCATTGCACCATTGGGGCTGCGCTGGCAATGCAAAAAATCGAAGAAGAGCAGGCGAATATCATTTCGGAATCATCAAAGCTTGTGGAGCAGGCTTAGATTTAGAGCTTACTTTTCTTTTCAGAAGTGGTTTATGGTCGGACAATGACCTTTCTGCGGATGATGCTTTCCGTCAATTTCAGTTGCAAGATGTAAGCACCAGGAGTGAGGTTCCCAAGAAAGATTGGGCCACCGCTGTAAGCTTCTTCGCGGAGAGCTTTCCCATGAAGATCAAAGATGGTTAATGCCACAAAGCCTTCGTCGCTCTCATTGATGATATTCAATCGGTCTTGGGTTGGATTAGGAAAAAGTCCCAATTCCTTTTTGATGATTTCTTGATCTACTTGGTCAAATCCCGGATAGAAGCCATCTACACTCGTCATTCCTTGATTGAAGGGGTCGAGGTACTTTTTAAGCTTGTTCCATGCGTTGGTGAATTTCACGAAGTGGTCAGGCGCACTGCTGTTTTCGCAGTCATTTCCCCCGGCGGTAAACCAACCAATGACTTTTTTCTTTTCATCAAACAAAGGTGCTCCCAAGGTACCTGTTTCGGTGGTTCCAAAGTCCCAAGAGGGAACACTCCAGGTAGCATTTCCATTCCAAGCGCCTTGAAGTGGAGCCAAACCAAAATGCGCTATTTTTTGGACATCTCCACCGGGATGATGCAAGGTGGTAACGTGTTTGGGGATTTGTCCAGATCGATCCCAACCAGCATATTGCACTCTCCATTCCACCAAGGGTTTCAAACTCAATTCGATCAAAGCGAGGTCGGTAGCCATATCACTTTCCAACAATCGTGCACCGGCAATGCTCATGTTCAACTTACCTGCAACGGATGGAGAACAGGAAGCGCTGGTATGATTGAAGGTGCACACCCAAGCAGCCGGATCTCCGTGAAGCGCTTTGTAACTGGTGAGTATCAATGGTCGGCCCGAATAACTCGTATTGTTCAACAGTGTTCCGCTCACCCATTGTGTTCCATCTCCTACGGTGAGGAGAACAGTGGATGATGAGGCCTCGAACCAATCGGATTGATCTTCGCAACGAACATTCACATGACAAGCGGTAGCAGGTGAAGCATCTCTCGCCAAGGTTTCCATATCTCGGTATGCTTGAGCAATGGTGCGAATTTCTAACCGACCGTCATTCCTTCTTGCAAAAGGTTCGTAATACTCCAATATCATTTCTTCACCATGAAGAGGTATGGCTGAAAAAACACCATTTTCTTTGTTGTTGGATGAGGTGAAAGCACCAATCACTTGTTCTCGATCAGGAGTGAACATGTAAAGCACCGATCCTTTGGGAAGGAAGAAATCGGAAAAGGTAAGCCCCAAAGACAGGGCATTTTCCCCATAGATGGCCAATTGCCATATTCGGTCACCATTTTCGAGGTTGATCCATCGACCAGAATTGTCCAAATTCAGTTCCACGGAATGCGGAAAAGCGAAACGTTGAGCAGCAGTCTTATTGTGTTCGTTCTGAAGGTCTTCCTCCAAGAGTGCAGCGAGATCAAGCTCGGGAAGAATCACGAAAGCGTGCGAATCGTCCACCACGTTTTCTTCTAAGTTCCAAGATACAGGAACCCCTCCACGTTGAACCTGCCCATTAGTGAACAAATGGCCCAAACATGCTAAAATAGCGAAGAAGAACATTTTGCGGTTTGACAACATCTTTCGATTAGTTGCATAAATATACTGAATTCAACCGAGTTATGGATTCGATTGTTCGGGAACTTATTCAATTTGAATGTGGAAACGTTACTTTTTGATCACTTGTGTAACAAAGCTTATCTTGGCTCGTCTTCGAAATGAACATGAGCCGAGAGGAGTTTCAACATACCGTTTTGCCGATGCGCGACAAGCTTTTTCGCTTTTCCTTTCGCTTCTTAATGAACCGTGAAGATGCGCAAGACGTGGTTCAAGACGTGATGTTGAAAGTTTGGGAAAATAGCAATGAAGGAGGGAAGATTCTCAATATTGAAGCTTGGTGTATGACCATGACGCGCAATAAATCATTGGATTTACTCAAACGAAAAGAACGCGGCAATGTTGGTTTGGAGCATGAATATCAACACCCTAAAAATGGGTATGATCCCGGGCTTCAGCTCGAAGAACAAGAGGCCGTGCAAAAAGTAAAACACTTGATGAATGAACTGCCTCTGAACCAAAGAACTGTTTTGGAATTGAGAGAAATGCAAGGAAAGACCTATCAAGAAATTGCGGGTATTTTGGAAATGGACATCAATCTCGTAAAAGTATCACTCCACAGAGCACGTAAAAAACTGCGGGAAACGTGGATCAAAGAAAATGAATATGGAATACAAGGACGATGAACTGAGGCGTTTAGCAGAGCGTTTTTGGAGCGGTGAGAGTACTTTAGAGGAAGAAAAAACCTTGAAAGAACTGGTGGCGTACTCCGAATTACCCGAGGAATATGCAGACCTCGCGGCGTACTTTGAGTCGATGAACGAGATGTCCAATGAGCTTAGCTTGGACTCCAGTTTTGATGAGAATATCTTGGAAATAATCGACGCACAAGAGCAATCGAAAATCAAAATTCTCCCCCGTGCTCGAATGCTTTGGGCCGTGGCTGCAATTTTATTGCTCGCTTTTGCTCTGTTGTTTTTCCAAAATGGAGAAGAACAAGAAGTGATTGCCAATCAAGCTCAACAAGAAAAGAACTATACCGATGAAGAATTGAAAGCCGCCTTCAATCAAACACAGGCAGCATTGCTTCTCATCAGCTCAAAAATGAACAGTGCAGGTGCGCATGCCGATCAATTGAACAAATTTCACAGCGCTACAACGCGACTAAAATCGAAACAACAATGAAAAAGTCTATCCTAATTTCACTAGCGATGTGCCTGAGCATCAGTGTCTTTTCTCAAGATGTGGTGCAGCGCTTCTTCCAAGAAATGAATGCCGACGAAAATGTGACCAAAGTGAGCATTTCAAGCAAGATGTTTGAGCTTTTTATGCACATTGATGGAGAAACGAGCGACGAAAAGGAACTGCTCGAAACGGTTTCTAAGCTGAAAGGAATGAAGATCCTCATTAAAGAGGAAATGGTGGACGGAAAGCGACTTTATGCCGAAGCGATTCAACGACCAAGTGCAGAATATGAGGTGCTTTTGACCGTGGAAGATAATGATGAAGACATGACCTTCTTCATTCGCGAAGAAAACGGCCGAATAGCTGAATTGGTGATGATTGCCGGTGGAGAAACCAATTTTATTTTGCTCAGTCTTCTCGGAGAAATTGATTTGAATCAGATTTCGAAATTAAGCAGATCAATGAACATCGAAGGCATGGAAAACCTCGATAAAATTGGAGATCGATGAGAGGATTGAAAGGGACACTGTGTGCAGTGCTATTTCTTGTGAATACGGCGCTCTTCGCTCAATGTGGGGCTACTCAGAAATGGCTTGAGGGGAAAGAAGCCGGACTCATCATCCAGAACATTGAGGATTATAGGGTAGTGGAAGAAGATTTGAAAGATTCCCTACGCATATCTGCTCAGTACTTTTATGGTTCAGTCGGGAGAGCACTCACCAATGCTGTTGCTCCAGATTTTTCCCCACTAACGGCACAAATGAAACTGCTTGTTGTGGCACAAGGAATTTCCAACAAAAGCGTTTTCCTCAAGGAACAAAAAGAACTGTTACCCGATTTAGAACAGGAGGGCTTTGAAGTGTGGGCCAACATGAGCGGAAAGATGAATGCGCTGCTCGTAGCAAAGCAAGAAGACGATAAAGTAAAGGCTTTCGTCTTGTTTGCACTCATCGATGGAAATCAACTTATGCTTGTTGACTACGAAGGAGAAGTCGACCCTCAAGTGCTGATGGATCTGATGAATTCAGACGGCGTGGCTTTTGAGCAATTGATGAACCTGAATCAACTTAATTTTTCAATCGACTGATGGGTACACTCTTAGAAACAAACCAGCTCACCAAGCAATATGGTAAGCTAACCGCGGTTAATCAGCTCAATCTCAAGATAGAAGAAGGAGAGGTGTTTGGGATGCTGGGACCCAACGGAAGCGGAAAAACAACAACGTTAGGAATGGTGCTGGGCGTTACAGAACGGACATCTGGTAGCTTTTCTTGGTTTGGTGGTGAAAATGGTCCGGACACCCGAAAAAAGATCGGTGCCATTTTGGAGCGCCCCATTTTCTTTCCGGGCTACTCCGCGGTGGAAAACCTGAAGATTGTTGCCAAAATCAAAGGCATCAACACTACGAACATGGATCATGTGCTTCGAATGGTGCAATTGTATGAGCGACGAAACGACCGTTTTGGGGCATATAGTCTTGGAATGAAGCAACGCTTAGCCATTGCTGCGGCCATGCTTTGCGATCCAAAGGCCCTGATTTTGGATGAGCCTACAAACGGACTCGACCCTGAGGGGATAGCACAAATCAGGGAGATCATCATGAACATCGCCAATATGGGGAAGTCCATTATTCTCGCGAGTCATTTATTGGATGAAGTTCAGAAAGTTTGCAGCAGTTGTGTTATTCTTCGTAAAGGACAGTTAGTTTTTCAAGGGGCAGTGAGTGCGGATATGGGCACAGCGCAGCGAGTTGAAGTCAATGCACCCAATCAAGATTTGCTTCGCGAGGCACTGGAAAATGCGCCTTTCATCACCAGCCTTGAAACCAGCAAACAGGGCTTTTTGGTGAGTCTAGAAGCCGGACAAGACGCCTTTACACTCAATAAATATTTGCAAGATCGCGGCATGGTATTGAGTCATCTTCAAACATTGAAAAAATCATTGGAAGAACAGTTCCTAGAAATCGTCAACAAGTCATGATTAGATTAATACAACTCGAATGGCTCAAAGCAAGACCGGCCCGCTTTTTTTGGGTGCTTTTGCTGCTTTTTATGGCACTGATGATCTCTGTGCCCATTTCCGTTCAAGGCCTGAGTGATTGGATCATCAGGAACTTTCTTCCACAAGATCTGCAACTCGATAATGTGAATCTCTTTTATGATTTTCAAGACATCTGGCAGAACTTTACGTTTGTTTTTCAATACTTTACCGTTTTCCTTGGCACCTTGATCATCATTCATGTAGCCAGGGAGTTTAGTTTAAAAACGGCAAGACAAAATGTTATCGACGGATTGAGTAAGTCGGAATTTGTTTGGAGTAAGGTGTTGTTCATTGGCTTTATCGCCCTTTTGGTGACCCTCTTTGTTGCTTTTCTAGCCCTTGTTTTTGGAGGATTGTTTTCGCCACCCGTGGGTAGCGCTTTGATGTTCGAAAACATCCACTTTTTGGGAGCTTATTTTATTCATTTGGTTCAAGACATGCTCTTCGCCATGTTCGTGGCCATGTTGGTGCGCAGACCCGGCATTGCGGTAGTGGTATACCTCTTTTATGCATGGTTGGAGTCCTTTGCCTACCTTGTTATTAAGCATGGATTGGGTTGGGATTGGGTGGCTAAATTATTGCCCAATGCAGCCACGAAAGGACTGATTCATACGCCCATGTACAAGTACGTTCTTCAGCCTGTACAAACCTACATTGCTTGGGAAGATCTTGCGATTTCTATTGGGTACATTGGCGTTTTTATAGCGCTTTCAATGTGGATGATGAAGAAGAGGGATCTATAAAAACCGCTTTCGTCTTGCTGAAAATCTTTTTCTAGAAACAACTATTTTGTCTGAAATAGCATCAATTGGTTGTGACTAAAAACTTATTTTCATGCGACACTTCATTATCCTCCTATCCATACTTTTGAGCACAACCGGTTTCTCTCAAGACTGCATTGATCCTTCATTGATTGATCCTTTCGCAGTGTGTCCTTTCATCTACGATCCCGTTTGTGGATGTGATGGTATCACCTATTCAAATGATTGTATTGCAGAGGCTAATGGTCTTTTAGAATGGACACCTGGAGAATGTTCCGACACTTTCCCCCCTTGCACCGATCTTGGAGATATTGATTTCGGATTGTGCGATATGGTACTAGGAGTAGCCTTGGTGAATGGTTCGTGCACTGGTCTGTCAGGTTGCGGTTATATCGTGAATGAAGTGGATTATTCACCCGCTTTTTTTAATTCTTTAGAAGAATGTCAGGCATGTGAAGAGAGCAACTGCAATGATCTCGGAGGTGTTGATTTTGGAGAATGTGCTATGCCATTAGGAATTGCTTTGATCAATAATGTTTGCCAGGCCATTTCTGGATGTACCTATGTGGTTAACAATATTGATTATACGGATGATTTTTTTACTTCGGTAGAGGATTGCCTTGCTTGCTCGGATGCTTGTTTGGATTTGGGAACAATTGATTTTGGGCCATGCGATCAATTTTTAGGAATTGCATTAGTGAACGGTTCTTGTACCAATCTGAGTGGGTGTGGATACATTGTTAACGATGTGGATTATTCCAATCAATTTTACGCCTCTGTTGAAGATTGCCAGAACGCTTGTTTGGATTGCATCGATCCCTCGATCATTGGTACACTCGATTGCGGTAGCGATTATGAGCCGGTATGTGGATGCAATGGTCGGACATACTGGAACGCTTGTTTTGCTCAGGACACCGATGGGGTGGTGGATTATACTGCAGGACCCTGTTCTTGTCCGGACAACAACATCACGAATGACGTGGGCTGCTTCAATATATATGATCCGGTGTGCGGCTGTGATAATGTGACTTATGGAAATTCATGTGAAGCCTTTTACTTTTATGGAATCACCGAGTGGGTACCTGGAGAATGTCCGAATCAAGTGAATGAAGCGACAAAGGCTGGTATCAAGATTTATCCAAATCCAAGTTCAGGTCAATTTTACTTAGAAGGAATTGGATTGGGAATGCGTGAGTTGTGGATAGAGGATGTGCGAGGTAGGATGGTTCAGCGTGAGGTGCTTGTTGATGATCGGGTAGAGGTGAATGTGGCGGAATTGGGATCGGGTGTTTTTGTGTTGCGAGTATTTGGTTCAGGTGGGGTCTGGGTTTC
>CAZYPV010000039.1:0-5107 GCA_964649515.1 uncultured Comamonadaceae bacterium
AGGTTTTACAGTGCGGAGAGTGAAGTGCGGAGAATGAGGAGTGGTCGGGTTTCCACGAGTGATGGGGTTTTGCGCTCTAAATGTATAAGCGGGACTATTCTTTAAAGTGTGTCATCTTCGTTATAATTTTTTCTGTCCCGAAACTTACTTTTGTCTTCCTTGTTAATAGCCCGTGGATTTGAAGGAAAAAAAATACAATAAAGGTGCAAAGATCACTCTGACGATCATTGCCTTGTTTACATCGCTCTGTTTTATCTTGATTAGCGACTTAGGATTTGATTACAACTTTGAGAACTTTTTCCCTCAGAATGATCCGGATACCGAGTTCTTTAAGTCGTTTCGTCATGAGTTTGAAACCGATAATGACTTCATCATTGTTGGCTTGGTAAACAACGAAGGCGTTTTTCAACCGGACTTTCTTCATCGAGCAGATTCTCTGAGTAATGAAATTGCCAAATTGCCCAACGTGGATCAAGTCATTAGTCCTACCCAGCTAAAAGACGTTTTAATCGACCCGTTATCTGGACAACCCTTTGAAATTCCCCTATTACGGAAGGAGAACGCTGATCTCCTGAAAAGAGATTCCTCAAAAGTCTTTCGTCGAGGAGAAATGGTTGGCACTTTTTTCTCTGAAGACGGAAAGGCTCTCGCTATTCAAGTCAACCACAAGCAATACCTCTCCAAACAAGCATGTGACACATTGAGTTTTGCCATTCAAGAAATGGTTTATCCTGCAGGATTTGATGAGGCTCATATTGTTGGAAGAGCTTTAGGACAAACGTATTACGTGTCCATGATGCAGAGAGAGTTGATTGTATTTGTGTCCCTTTCCATCATTTTGATTGTCTTGTTTCTTTTTGTGGCATTTCGATCTTGGTGGGGAATTTGGGTTCCGATTACCGTCATTCTCCTATCTGTGGTGTGGATTTTAGGAATCATGCAATTGTTTGGTAAAGAAATCGACCTGATGTTGATGGTACTTCCTACCATCATTTTTGTAGTTGGTATGAGTGATGTTGTGCACGTCCTTGCTCGATATTTCGAAGAGCTTCGCGGAGGAAAAGACAAGCTCGAAGCCATAAAAATTGCATTCAAGGAAATTGGACTTGCAACCTTTCTCACCAGTCTTACCACAGCCATTGGTTTCTTGACTTTGCTCACCTCATCCATTCAGCCCATCTCCGATTTTGGAGTGTACACGGCCATCGGCGTTTTTGTTGCTTACACCCTCGCCTATAGCTTGCTGCCCGCCGTGCTCATCCTCAGTAAGGTACCAAAGTTCGATGCAAAGTCGAGCATTCAGCACTTTTGGAATAGGAATTTGAGGCAACTTTTTTTGTGGGTGATCCACAATAGAATGGGGATTTTGGTGGGGTCAGTGCTTGTCCTCGTTTTCAGTGTTGTGGGAATCTCTCGGGTTGAAGTGAATAACTATCTCCTAGAAGACCTGAAAGATAGTGATGAATTGAAACAAGAGTTTCTGTTTTTCGAAAATGAATTCGCAGGCGCTCGTCCGTTTGAAATGGCCCTTCTTTTCAAAGAAGACGTAAAAATTTTCGACCGACAAGTGCTCCTCGCAATCGACTCCATCGATCAACATCTAATCACTGATTACGGAGTTGGGGCACTCATCTCCCCTGCACGGATAATCAAGTTGGCTCATCGAACGAGCAAAGGAAATGATCGCTATTTCAAAATACCTAAAACACAACGAGAAATTGATCGATTGGTGAAGATCATCGAGCGTCAAAACCAGGGAGAGCTTCTCCGACTTTTTGTGAATCAAGATAAGGGTATTGCTCGAATCAACGGAAAAACGGGGGATTTGGGGGCGAAAAAATTCTCGGAACTCAACCAGAACCTTCAAACCTACGTTGCTACTGCGGGAGCTTCGCAATATTTCGACTACCGTATAACAGGTACGGCTACACTCATCGACAACAACAACAGCTATTTAGCAACCGACATGACCATGGGATTATTGATCGCCTTTCTCGTTGTTGCTTTAGTCGTAGGACTTATGTTCAAAAACATCAAAATGGTGCTCATCTGTCTCATACCAAATATTTTTCCGCTTTTGTTAATTGGTGCACTCATGGGCTATAGTGGAATTGATTTGAAAGTAAGCACCTCCATAATATTCACCATCGCCTTCGGAATTGCGGTGGATGATACCATTCACTTCATGACCAAACTCCGACTGCAATTGAGCAAAGGTCACTCGATGTTGTATGCGCTGAAGCGGACCTTTATTTCAACAGGAAAGGCCATTATTATCACCTCCATTATTCTTTGTGGTGGTTTCTTAACGCTCATATTAAGCGACTTCTTGGGTACTTTTTACATTGGACTATTAATCAGTCTGACCTTACTTTTCGCAGTTTTGGCTGACCTCTTGTTATTGCCCGCCCTTCTTATTGTTTTCTTTAAAGAAGAAACATTGCAAGCAAAGACGAAAGAAGTTCGGCAACACCAAGCAAAAGCCGTCCACGCAAAAGCATGAGGTTTTCTTGAGTGATCGATAATCACTAAATTTCCAGCTGATCAAACAATCAACATGGGAACAAGAAGATCTTTTTTTAGTCAATTTGGATGGAGCATCTTGGGCATCGCTTCTGCCACAAGTTTGAAGTTGAACTCCCCCGTTCGAACCAAAAAAATCTACACTAAAGGCCTCGTACTTTCCACATGGATTCACGGAATTCCTGCAAATGAAGCAGCAATGAAAATCATCGAGCAAGGCGGTACCGCTGTTGATGCTGCAGAAAATGGTGTTCGTGTTGTAGAAGCTGATCCCGAAGGACAGAGTGTGGGGATCGGTGGATTACCCGATCGTGATGGTAAAGTAACGCTAGATGCATGCATTATGGACAGTGATGGAAATGCGGGAAGTGTTTGTTTCCTAGAAGGAATATTGCACCCAATATCGGTAGCTCGGAAAGTTATGGATGAAACGCCTCACGTTATGCTCGCGGGAGAAGGAGCGCAGAAGTTTGCTTTGGACAATGGTTTTGAACTCACCAACCTACTCACAGAAAAAAGTAAAAAAGCATGGGAGGAATGGCTTAAAGAAGCAGAATACAAACCCATCATCAACATTGAGAATCACGATACCATTGGTCTGTTGACCATGGATCAACGAGGAAATATTGCCGGAGCGTGTACAACGAGTGGCCTAGCTTTTAAAATGCACGGCAGAGTTGGTGATAGTCCGGTTATTGGAGCAGGATTATTTGTAGATAATGAAGTTGGTGGTGCCACGGCCACTGGAATGGGAGAAGCGGTATTAAAGACATTGGGATCCTTTCTGATTGTTGAGTTGATGCGTCAAGGCCTATCTCCTCAAGAAGCCTGCGAAGAAGGAGTAAAGAGAATTGTGGCTCAAGGAAAATACGCCGACATTCAAATTGGATATTTAGCAATGAACAAACAAGGAGAAGTTGGTGCTTACGCCTTGCGTCCTGGTTTCAACTATGCTGTGGCACGCCCAGGAAGCAATAAAATGGTTGATTCACCTTCCTTTTTGGGCTAAAGCTTGCTGCACTTCCTCCAAGATAGTGGCCGGACCTCCAAAATGTTCGATCATCTTTGTATCTGGGCAGAATGATTGGATCCATTCTGCAAAATCCCTTTTCGAATTGGGTTCCACAGAGCCTCCAATGAAAAGCAAATCAATTGATTTCGTTTTTAATCTTTCGAAAACTTCATCGTCGCTCATTGCTCCTATCACCTCAAAACCTTTGGGAGCGAGAATCTTTTTGACATTATCAATGATGTAGTCTCTTCTCCCTACCACCAACACTTGCGCACTTTTTACATCTTCTACCGTATCCATACCATTCAAGTTAAGCGAAGATAAATTTACTCTCTTTTTTAAGCGAGGATTAAAAGCATGAAGAATTGTTATTCACATTCCCCTATTTATTAGGTTTGAAGTGTGAAAACAATCATCGGTTTTATTCGGCTATTACGACCATTGAACTTGCTCATCATCGCATTTACCATGTATGCAATGCGATGGGGCATTATTTACACTATGGCAAACTCCTTGGACGAAAAGTCCCGCCTCGTTTGTGACGAATGGGTGTTTTTTCTAGCCACATTAGTCATGATACTGCTCGCTGCCGCAGGAAATATCATCAATGATTATTTTGATCTTCGAGTAGACCGCATTAACAAACCTGAACGCATTGTTATTGGCAAAACCGTGAAGCGGCGTGTAGCCATGGCTGCTCACCATTTTTGCAATGCTCTCGCCACGCTTTTAGGACTATACTTGTCATACACCTTTAAAAATTGGTTCATGGCCATACTTCCAGTGGTTATGGGTTCGATGCTTTGGTTTTACTCCGTACAGTTCAAAAAACAGGCCTGGGTAGGTAACTTTATTGTCGCCCTAATGGTTGGTATTGTACCGTTATGGGCAGGAATGTTTGAAATCTCCTCATTGCGCACCGTTTTTGATCTACAAGGAAAGGATGGTGATTTTTTTGCCTCCATGGCTTGGTCTTGGCTCATTGCTTATTCTCTCTTTGCGTTTTGGCTCACCCTCATTCGTGAAAGTTTGAAGGATTTGGAAGACTTGAAAGGAGACAAGAAAGTTGGATTTAAGACGCTCCCTATCGTTTGGGGTGTTCTTGGAGTGAAAAGGTACCTGCACGCGCTTTTTATCCTCTTTTACACCGCCTTGGGAATTGGGTTGAGTTATTATCGGGCATTTATAGAAGAGGCGGACCTCTCCCTTGCTTTTTGGGTGATGCTCGGGATAGGCATTTTATTACCGTCTTTATTTTCTTGGTACAAAATGGGATCCGCAGTGCATAAAGCGCATTATACCGCTGCATCTCGCGGATTAAAAATCACCATGGCTGGAGGCATTTGTATCGCCGTTTTGATGCCGTTTTGGTGGTAGCAAGATTGTCGCTTATTCTTCTTTTTGCTGCTCGTGACTACTGGAAATTGGCTCTTATATAGTTAGAGCGCAAAACGCCGTCAATTGTACAACACTTCATTTTGCGCTTTACTTTATGCTCACGGCACAACACCCTCTTATCCATTTAGAGCGCAAAACCCTATCGATAGCGGAAACCTGACGATTCCTTATTCT
>CAZYPV010000039.1:5207-17334 GCA_964649515.1 uncultured Comamonadaceae bacterium
CATCAAAAAACGTAACATTCCCATAAGTATAGGATAATCATAATCTTCATTTCAAGCAATCAAAGAAAATCAACTTTGTAAAAACCTGATACCTATGAAACGCGAGGTCGACATTGTGGTTATCTCTGATCTTCATCTCGGAACTTACGGTTGTAAAGCCAAAGAATTGAGGCAATACCTCAACTCAATTCAACCCAAAATGCTCATTTTAAATGGTGACATTATCGACATCTGGAGTTTCAAAAAGAGGTACTTTCCTGAAGACCACATGCACGTGGTAAAGCAGATTATCAAATGGTCTGCAAAGATTCCCGTGTACTACATTACAGGAAATCATGATGAAGCTCTAAGAAAATATGCCGAGTTCAATCTTGGAAACTTGCACCTCATCAACAACCTCGAACTTGAAATCAACAACGAACGTTACTGGTTTTTCCATGGGGATATTTTTGATGCATCCATGCAATATGCCAAATGGCTCGCGAAATTAGGTGGTGCCGGGTATGACATGCTCATTGCTACCAACAATTTGGTTAACTGGCTCTTGGTTAAATTTGGCAGAAACCGAATGTCCTTTTCAAAAAAGATCAAGAACAGCGTTAAAAAAGCGGTCAAATACATTTCAGACTTTGAAGAGACTGCTGCTACAATAGCCATCGAAAAACGCTTTGACTATGTTGTTTGCGGACACATTCATCAATCGCAGCTCAAAACCATCCGCAAAGAACGAGGGGAAGTTCGCTACATGAATTCAGGAGATTGGATTGAAAATCTCAGCTCACTTGAATTTTCTCAGGGTCAATGGAAATTGTATCACTACAAGGCGTCGGAATTTGAAGAAAAAGAACTCATCGATCGATGGAAATCTTCAACCAAGACCAAATCCTTCTTACCGAAAAAGGTGGTTTAAGTAATCTCAGCGTCAACATCACCTTAAGAGCAAAAAGAAGAAAAGGCATTGATTGGAACAGTATTAACGCTACTCAATCTCCGTCAAACCCTTTAAAACCAAGCTCTACAAAATCACTTAACAATCGCTTAATTTTAAATGAATACTGCGGTAACTACCACATAAACATTAGATAATTCTGAGGTAACCCATCGGTACCATTTGTAATTGAGATTTGCACCAATCAATCTTCAAAAAAACCAATCATGAAAAAAGCTTTACGCTCAATTCTTTTTGTTGCAGGTGCTATTGCAACATCTTTCGCTGCTAACGCTGCGGATATTATCGTAAGTGATGACGGTTCTGGAACAGGAACTACTACTTGGACAGCAGACAACACTTACATCCTCGATGGATTTGTTTTTGTTAACTCTGGACAAGCGCTCACCATCGAAGCGGGTACAGTTGTTAAAGGAATGTCTGGAACAGGTGCTGATGCCTCTGCCCTTATCGTTGCTCGTGGCGGACAAATTTTCGCAAATGGTACTGCCGATGCTCCGATCATCTTCACTTTCGAAGAAGACGCTCTTGATGGATCTACTCCTTATAACGAGAGAGGTCGTTGGGGTGGTTTGATCATCTTGGGAGATGCTCAATTGAACTCTACACCAGGTGAGACTCAAATCGAAGGAATTCCTGATACTGAACCTCGTGGTCTTTACGGAGGAACCAATGACATGGATAACTCTGGTGTAATTACTTATATCTCTATCCGTCACGGTGGTACTGACATCGGTGCCGGAAATGAAATCAACGGTTTGACCCTTGGTGGAGTTGGAGCTGGTACAGTCATCGACTATGTTGAAGTTACTGCAAATGCAGATGATGGTATTGAGTTCTTCGGAGGTACTGCTTCTGTGAAGCACGCAGCCGTTACTTTCTGTGGTGATGATTCATACGACTATGATGAAGGCTGGAGAGGTTATGGACAATTCTGGTTCACAATGCAAGACGATGCAGGCGATGGTTCTGGTGACCGTGGTGGTGAGCACGATGGTGGAACTGATCCAGAAGATGGGCTTCCATATGCACACCCAGTTATTTTCAACGTTACTTCAATGGGACGTGGAATTTCTGCTGGAAAACGTGCTTTGACATTCAGAGATAACGCTGCTGGTGAGTACCATAACTCTATCTTCTACAACTGGGGACGAGGAATTGACATCGAAAACCTTGCTTCAGGAGAAGACACCTACAACCGTTTTGTTAGTGGTGAATTGGCTTTTGCTGGAAACTGCTTCGATAACGTAAGAGTTGCAGGTACTGATGCTACTGCTGCTGATCTCTTCACCATTTCTATGGGTGCTGGATGGGCTTCAGATGCTGATTCAACTACCGCACTAACTGCTTCTAGCACCGCATTCCAAAATGCATTTGCTGCAGGTAACAACGCTGTTGCGAGCACTGGTCTTCAGTATCAACTTGAAGAAGGAACTGCTGGAGTTATTCCAATTCCTACTCAAAACCTTACTGAAGGTTCAGCACCTACAGAAGACTGGTTCACCAACGTTACTTACAAAGGAGCATTTGACCCTAGCCAAGACTGTACTTGGATGGCAGGATGGACTTTGATTGATCAAAGAGGATTCATCGGTTGCATTACTTCTGTTGAAGAAGAAAACAACATCGATGCATTGAGCATCTATCCGAACCCGGCTACTGATCGATTCTACGTATCAGTTGACCAAACGGTGAACAATGCCACTATCAGTGTTTTCAGCATCACTGGTTCATTGCTTATCGAAAGAAACAACATCAACCTTACTGAAGGACAAGCGTTTGAAATGAATGCTGCTGACTTGAGCGAAGGTGTTTACTTGGTTCAGATTCAAGCTGGTTCTAACTTGAGAACGTCACGATTGATCATCAAGTAATCAATCCATTAACAACTGTGAATAAAGGAGGGTCTAAATCGACCCTCCTTTTTTATTGACCTTGACTTAACCTTTCCCTAACATTATCCCGATAATTTCGCCGCGTCGTAAAGGTTCTATAACTCATTCCTCATCGACACAAAAACAGATAAGATGAAAAAACATCTCGCTATTTTTATTGCGCTTCTCCTAACTACAGGCGCACTAGCACAAGGAACCATTCGCGGAACAGTTGCAGACGGAGTGAATGGTGACCTACTCATTGGGGCTAACGTCCTTATTCAAGGTACATCGAAAGGCGCAATGGCTGATTTGGATGGGAATTACTCTCTTGAAGGATTAGCTCCAGGTACATACGCAGTTGTGGCCAGCTTTATTTCTTACAACAAGTTGGTTGAAGAAAACATCGTTGTTAAAGATGGTGAGGTGACTATTGTAAATTTCAACCTCATGCCCGCCACTTTTGTGATCGAGCAAGAAGCGGTTGTTGAAGTGAAACAAGACAGGAGCAAAGACATCTTCATGGAAAATGCCAAGAAGAAAGATCCTGCAATGATTGACTACATCTCGAGTCAGCAAATCAAAAAAAGTGGTGACTCTGACGCTAGTTCAGCATTGAAGAGGGTAACAGGGGTCTCAACCGTTGGAAACTATGTTTTTGTCCGTGGATTGAGTGATCGATACATCAAAACAACTTTGAATGGAGCTGAAATTCCTTCTTTGGATCCAAAGAGAAATTCCGTTCAAATGGACCTTTTTCCTACTGCTTTGATTGATAACTTGGTGGTTGTTAAAACCTTGAACTCAGATTTACCGGCAGATTATTCAGGTGCTTTCATCAACATCATTACCAAAGATTTTCCTGATCAATTTACTTTCAATTACAGCGGTTCGATTGGTTACAACACCAATGCTACTTTCAATGATAACTTTTTGACCAGTAGAGGAAGTTCAAGCGATTGGATGGGATGGGACAATGGATTTAGAGATGTTCCCGAAAGTGTGAGTTCAGCAACACAAATCAACCAACCCAGCCTATCAAATTACTATGACGCTCTTGTTTTGGCCGGTTTTGAAGCAGATCTGAATGCGTTGGGAATCAACAGTCCAACGGACATTGGAACGGGATCTGGTCAGCAAAGCATTGGCCAAATTGTAAATCAAATCGACGGAATTCAATCGGTTAGTCAGGTCAACAATGAATTCCTTCCTGCGATTAGAGAAGTACAAAACCAAGGGTTGTCTGCTCAGACTCAAGATTTCGAGAACACCTGGGACAACGTTCGTTCAGCTCCAATTTTCGATATCTCTCAAGCCATTTCTTTTGGAAATCAGACCAAACTGTTTGGGAAACCACTTGGGTACAACTTCGGTTTTCAATACAAGAGATCCAACCAATTTTACGACAACGGAACGACGGGAAGGTTCACTTTAACAGGAAACGAAAATGAAAAAGATAACCTCGACGTTCAGCGTTTGTTGACTGATGCGAGAGGGACACAATCTGTTTATACATCAGCGCTTTTCAACCTCAGCTACAAGTTGAGTTCCAACGACAAAATTGGCTTCACGTACATGCCGAACATCTCGGGAGTGAACGATTCAAGATATCAGAACGGAATCAACCCAAGTGACGCTGTTGGTCTTGGTCAAGAACAACGTCAGCAACGGTATTTGGAACGTTCAATGAATGTCTTTCAACTTCGAGGGGAACACTTTTTGAAGGATTTCCACAACATGAAAATCGACTGGATTGGATCTTACACGAGAGGGAAGCAAACAACTCCTGACTTGCGAGTATTCACCAACAGTTACGAAGAGCTTCCGGCGAAAACCATTTACTTTGACGCGAGCGGAAACGATATTACGGACGAGGTGGAGTTTCTCCTTTCTGAAGGGGAAAACGTAGAAGAAGCATTCCCTGGTTATACCCAGCAGGAGCGTCCGGCAGGAGAGCTTGAATACAGCATTGAGGACAACCTCTACCCCTCTCCTACTCGCTATTACCGAGAAATGATTGACAACACCTTGGATCTTAAGCTCAATTTCGAAGTCCCATTCAACAATGCTACAGGATTGAAAAACAACTTCTCTTTCGGAGCTTCTTACGTGGGTAAAACAAGAGAATACGCTGAATCAAGATACAGCTTCATCTCAAGCGGCTTGGCATATAGTGGTGATCCAAACGCCTACTTTGATGCATCCAACATGAACATTGTTCCTGGATCGACAGCTTACCTTTACTTGAGAGATGATACCGACATCCAGAACTCCTATACCGCAAGTCAGGATGTACTTGGTGCCTATGCTATGGTCGATTGGAACGCCAACAAAAAGTTGCGTGTAAATGGTGGTGTTCGTTTAGAGACCACTGACATGTTACTTGAAAGTGCAAAGCTTTTGGTGGATGACGTTGACCCATCTCTGGAAGATAACTTTAGAGGATCTTTGGACTTGGTGGACATTTTACCGGCTGTGAACTTGACGTATCAACTACGTAAAATGGATCTTCAAACAACCAACTTGAGATTCTCTGCAAGCCAATCAGTTGCGCGTCCGATGTTCCGAGAAAAAGCTCCTTACTCTGTATTTGATTTCGAAATTCAGGAGCAACAAACGGGTAACACTGACTTGACGCGTACGCTGATCAATAATCTCGATTTGCGATTGGAGCACTACCCAAATCTAGGTGAGATCTACAGCGTGAGCTTGTTTTACAAAGACTTCAGAGATCCGATTGAGCAGGTGATCATCGCCACAGCTGCAAACACCGAGATCACTTGGGTGAATGTTGAACGTGCGCAAGTACTTGGTGCTGAATTTGAAGTACGTAAAAATCTAGGCTTCATCACCCCAAAATTGAACAACTTAAGTGCGGCGGTCAATGTTACTTTGGTACACTCGGCAACAGACATTCAAGAAGACGAGTTGACTGAAATTCGTGGAACTGATCCTGACCACGCTGATACACGACCTATGTTTGGTCAATCGCCATACATCGTCAATTCACTTTTGAGCTACGACAATGATTCCCTTGGACTGAATGTAACCGCGAGCTTTAACATCTCTGGTCCGCAACTTATCTTGATCACACCAGGGGGAACACCAGACGTTTATGATCAGCCACGAGGAATTTTGGATTTAACCGTAAGCAAGAATCTTGGGAAACACTTTGCGGTTCGTTTTAAAGCGAGAAACCTTTTGGATCCTGAGTACAGACAAACTTACACCTTCAAGGGGCAAGAGTCTACCTTCCAGAGCTTCAATCGCGGGCGCACATTTAGCATTGGGTTTTCTTATCGTATTTGAGGGTTAGGAAACTAGGAAATTTGAAATCGGTCTTGGGCTTTTGGTCTGGACCGATTTTTTTTTGCTCCTTGATTTGTAAGTCCTATCCATTTAGGTCTCCTTCAATTGCTTGTACTGGAGTTTAGGGTGAAGTATGATGGCTTGAATCAAGCGTGGGAAGCCCCTTGAATTGCTCTGAATGTTAAAAAACCGGTAGGCATATTCACCACAATAGTAGAATAAATGTTTGGGGCTTACATGTCGGTGCGTGCATCTGATCCAATTTGTGAAACCGCATAAAAAGTCCGCTTTCATTTCTACATTCTCTCCTGATAATGGCATCAAACTAAGTAGCCAAGCGTTCCCTCTTGCCTTGGAATGAATCACTTTTTTCTCCATTAGCTCGTGATCTGACAATACAATACAGGAAGGGACAGAATTAAATCTTGCGGCTTCGGCAAAATAATATCCTTCGAAGGGGTGTAGTCTGGAATATAGGTCAAGGTTGATACCAGCACCTAAAGCAGCCTCCGTTAGCAACAACTTATTTAAATTCAACCCTTTTTGCTGCAAACCATTGCCGGACTCAGTAACCTTAAAAGAACAAGTATGAAGGCGAGTCATGCCCTGGGCTACCTTTCTTCTGAATAACCAAGTTGTTGACTGTTGAAGAGCGTAGGACCTAGAGAGCGCGCAACTTGAGTACCCTTCAGGATTGTTGAGCAAATCAAAAATGATGGAAAAGGCTTTGTTTATAGGAAATTTCAGTTTATGAAATAAGGTGTTGGCAGTAGGCGACTCATCATATTTACATTTGGAACACCTTCGATGAAATTGACTTTTACCTCTATAGTACTTTGAGTTTCCACATCGTCGACAAACAAAACCATTAGGCCATTTTTGTTTAATTAGATAATCAAAACAAGCCACTTTGCTCCTCAATGAACGTTCAAATTGTTTTAGATTATTATCAGTCAGCATTCTGGAAAATTACCATAAACCGCTGATAAACAGAAATCTAATCACAAAGTAAAACGACTCATTGACAAAGTTATCTACAGACCTGTGCTAGAATTGTGGTAGAAGTGTAGTGTTCGGGTTGTATAGGCTTCCATTGTTAGGATGAAACTATTTATAGATGAATTTTCCTACCTAAATGGATAAGCCACTTGTTGTTGAAAACACGAAATGCCAAAGCTCAAAACCAAAGCCTAGTAATTTTGGAACATGGCAGTTTCGTCGCAAATCAAAAAAAGGTATAGTTTCCTACCTAAATGGATAGCCCTTTTGTCTTGGAAAAGAAACCCTTGTAACCGACTGAAAAACAACACCTAAATAACGATCCTGGGATAGCTGAGTTTCACAGAACATCACAGAATAATAGTTTCCTACCTAAATGGATAGCCTCAATCATCCCTTATCCGTTCACCACCAAATCTCCACTCAACTGTTCAACAATCCCCCTAGCAATTCCTCGATGACTCAACACATAAACCTCTCGTCCCATCTTCCCGCCGGTTTTAACTTTCATGGCTACCCCTTCATTGCACTCCATCATCAATCGCAATAACGGTAAATATCTACTCTCCGTATCCGTGAGTATAATTGCACTCAAATTATTGTTCAACAACAAGGCAGCACTGTACAGCACACCATCAGAAAAATTCCACCGAACCCCGGCTGATTTCAACCCTAAGCCAATTTCCATTTCATGCTCAGTGGGTGATTCCCCGTAGTGAACAATGCTCACAAACGCATCCTTCAATACTAAAGGATGCACCATCTCTATTTTGGTATTATTCCGTTTGCTTGGCTTGTCTTGCTCAAAATAGTACAACTCATTGTCCACCGGTAAAAAGATGCCTCCCCGGACCAACTCTTTATTGTGTTTCCAAGCGACTCCAACGGCAAAACGACGAATTCCATTCCAATGCTGATAAGGTGCGTCGCAGGGAAAACAGAGAATTTTGTGCTTTCCCAATCGTAATTCACCACTACCTTCCTCATAAGATATTGAGCTCAAACTTTCTGTAAACACTTGTGCCATTTTCTCCTCGGTACCAAAAATCATTTTTTGGGATAGCTCTGGGTTGAACTGACCCTTATACTTATGCCTATCAAAATAGCTCAATAGCGACTTTCCACCAACAATGGCAGCCTTACGGGTCAATTTCTTAGCGGTGTTTGGGTTCAAAAGATTCGGTTTGAACGAAAGTACTTTCCAAAAACATCCTATTCGTTACTGGGTAATTAAAGATGGATTAGTAGAGTGTAATCAGAACCTATATTTTACGTTAAGACCTTTTCAAGATCCTTTTTTAAGGTCGCAATGGTTGATTCAGGAATGTCCTTAAAATCAAGAAAAATCAAACCATCTAGAGCATTATTAAACTTCGGGTCTGTGTTAAAACCCAAGATTTTAGCATTTTGAAGCAGGTACTTTTTTAGAAGTACGGGAACGGTGAAACTGTTGGGTTCAATGTCGGCAATCAATCGATCGAGCTTTTTGAGGTCCTTATTGGTGGAACTGAGTAAAGCATCTTGGTCAACCGAACTGGGTTTTGGAGAGAATTCGTTTTTGGGACGAACGTACTGCGCCAACTCGTCTTGAAAATGATAACGCTTGATGAACTCCATCATCAACCCCTTAGAAAAGTCGCTGTAATCGTTGGAAATGCTCACCGGACCAATCAAATAGTGGTGTTTGGAATGTTTCATCAAGACCAACAAAATCCCCTTCCATAACAAAAACAAGGGTAGGCGATGTTTTTGGTAGGCGGTTTGGATGAACGACCTTCCCAATTCCACACTAGAGGAGAGTAAATCTCGAAAGGGTTTTTTATACCGAAACAAAGAGGCAGTGTAAAATCCTTTGGATCCAAAGCGGGGCATGATCTCAGCTCCTAAACCAACCCTGTAGGCACCCACGAGCTGACCTTCTGATCTGTCCCATAAAAAAAGGTGTTGGTAGAAATAATCATACTCGTCCAAATCAATGCTCTTATTACTGCCCTCGCCTACTTTTCTGAATGTGAGTTCACGCTGGATACCAATTTCTTGGAGTACTTCTGGAATTCGATGCGCAGGAGCCAAATAGCATTCGAACGATTCTCGACGAAAAAGAAGAAGGTCCTGACATTCGTTCAGTTCATCAATGAGCTTTTCTTTGAGAGGGGAAGTTTGAACTTCTTCTTGTTTGCGAACCCGATGGATTCTCCTGAAATGCTCTTTTTTCACAGCCAAACCACTGCCCATGGCATACACTCTGGCACGTAGGTATTTTCCAAGAGTTTCACTTGATTTAAAGTCCGATATGATATCAGGTGAGCAGCCTTGCCCAATTCGAAGCCGGATCGTTTGACCTCGTTTCTTGATCATTTCCTTGGGTAGGCGTAGTGTTCTTAATGCTGGATGAATCACTCCCAAAAGATGAAAACTCTTGCTATTGCTTCCATCGAAAAACAAAGGTATTACGGGAACTTTGCTCTTTTGAATGAGCTTGATGCTTTGTTTTGACCAAGGGGCGTCGGCTATCGTGCGTGTATTCCATTGAAAAGTACTTACTTCTCCAGATGGAAATATGGCCAAAGGATGGCCTGAATTCAAGTGCTGAAATGCAGATTTTATTCCTTGGAAACTTGATTTTTCTGAGATTTTTCGATCAAAGGGATTGACTCCAATAAAATGATGTCGAATTTCAGGTACTTGCTCCAAAAGAAAGTTGGCCATCACCTTTAAATCAGGTCGAACTTTTCCTATGGTCGCTATCAAGGCCAATCCATCTAAGGCACCAAAAGGGTGATTGCATACAACGATAAATGGTCCTGACGAGGGTATTTTTTCAAGGTCAGTGACCAAACAATCAACCTTAACTTCCAAACAATTTAATAGAAATGGTATGAAGTCCTGCCCGCCTTCCTTACTCGCTCGATCGTACAGTGCATTCAGATCTTTAATCCCTGCAAATTTCACCAAGAGCTCCATCAAGGGATTGGAACGGGACAACTTGGTTACCTGCGCAAGCTGTTCCTTGCTTACAATTTCTTTCATGCTTTCCGATGGTATTGGGCGCTCAATGTTAGTTGATTGAACGACCTATAAATCCAAAAGCGATGTTCAGACTTAAATGCAAAGAAATGATTTCCGGAGGGTTAGGCTTTGGTTAATGGAAATTGACTCTGTTGTATTAAACACTGATTCCAACAAAGATGATGTCGTCCACCTGTTCATAAGCCCCTTTCCATTCAGCGAAAAAGCGTTTGGTTTCCTGATGCTGCTCACTCATGCTTTTTCCTTGCAGATTTTGAATGAGTTCAAGCATGCCCTTCTTTTTGAGTTTTTTACCGTTAACTCCTCCAAATTGGTCCGGGAAACCATCAGAAAACTGATAAAATGCATCGCCTTTTTTAAGTTGAAAGGTATGCAGGTTGAAGTCTTTCACGCGGTTTTCTCCCCCAAGTGCACAGCGGTCGCCATTGATGACTTCCATCTGGCCGTCACGCATCAAAACCAAAGGCCTTCCTGCTCCACTGAAGCGCAAGACTTTTGTTTGTAAATTGTATTCAATTACGCTGATGTCCATCCCATCATTGATGGCAAAATCAGCATCACCTCGATAAAGCAGCGAGCTGAGTTTTTCGTCGACACTTTCCAAAAGGTCCTTGGGTGAATCGACTTCTTTGAGGTTGGCTTGAGCATCGAGAAGGGTTGAGCTGATGAGCGACATAAACGCTCCTGGTACTCCGTGTCCGGTGCAATCCGCACAGGCTACAACAATGCGATCGTTGAACTGATCAACCCAATAAAAATCGCCACTTACGATGTCTCGAGGCTTGTAAAAAACGAAGGCTTGATCAAAAAACCGTTGTAATTCATTGGGATGAGGGAGCATGGCTTTTTGGATGCTCTTGGCGTAAATGATACTGTCCGTAATGTCTTTGTTCTTGATTTCAACAAGCTCTTTTTGGTCAATCAACTCCTTGGTAGCAAGGTCTAAGGCCTTTTCTAGCTTGAGTTGATTTTCAACCATAATTTCTTCCCGCTTGCGAATGGTGAAAAGCACGGCCAAGAAAATCAGGGTGGAGACGCCCAAGATGAACCACCATTTCATCCAAAACGGACCCGCAATCTTCAATTGGATTTCTCCCATTTCGATGCTCTCTACTCCATCTTCATTGTAAGCTTTGAGCTTGAAAGTATATTCACCAGGGTACAATCGGGGGTAGATGGCTTTGTTTAAAACTCCGGGTTCAGACCAATCCAAATCATGTCCTTCCAACATGTAGCTGTAAGTAACGGCTTCAGGATTTTTCAAGCTGAGTGCCTGGAATTGAAATTCAACTTTGTACTCATCATACGGTAAAAAAACAGACTCATTAATGTTGTACAAACTGTCACCTGCCTGCATTCCAGTGATAAGCACTTGAGGAGGATGGATGTTTTCTACATCGTTCAACGGATTGTAGCGAAGGAGTTCACCGTTGGCGGCAAACCAGAGCATGTTGTGCTTGTCTTTCGCCACCGCGTTAGTAGAGAAGTCCAATTCTCCAAGTTGGGTTTGATCAAAGCGTTCTATTCGACTCAAATCTCCATGAATTTTACTCAAACCACCGCGATGCCCTACCCAAGCATTCCCATTCAAATCTACTTTTATGCTGTAACAATAGTCCGAAAACAAACCGTTTTCTTTCTTGAAGCTCAAGGTGTCTTGGTTAGATAAATAGACCACTCCAAAGCCATTACTGGCAATCCACACCCCTCCATCTCTGCTTTCGTCAAACCCAACAAGATCAATGCCCGATAATCCTTCTGATTCCGATAAAACGGACTTAATCATTCCGTCTTCGATGTAAGTGATGCGTTGTTTATTCGCTCCAATCCAAATTCTTCCTTTACGGTCTAAATAAAGAGCGTTGATGACGTTGTGAGGAAGACCTGATTGTATGGATAAATGAGCGACTACCCTACCTTGGCGAATTTGGTAGATCCCAAAATCGGTGGCAATGTAGAGGTAGGT
>CAZYPV010000039.1:17434-29907 GCA_964649515.1 uncultured Comamonadaceae bacterium
AGGCCATTTTCGTCGGCAATGATGTCGTTGATTTCTGCTGCTCCCTTTTGATTTTCAACGTTGTAAAAAGAAAAATAATCATCAGACATTTTCTGTAAACCTTCGCCATTGGTGGCAACCCACAAATTCCCTTCCCGATCGAGAAAGGTCATTTCAATGCTGTTGGCTCCGTGCAAATCATTTCCGCGAAAGCGATACAGCAAATGAAGCTGCTGGTTTTGATCCATTCGAGATTTCAAGAGTCCGCCGCTATTCGTGGAGATCCAATACTCTTGATCATCGCCAGCCATGATGTGCTTGATGGACTGATCTTCGTATTCCTGCCCTTGACCTTGAAGGTCCCACGAGGCTTGATCTCGATTATTGTTCATCAAGAAAATACCATAATCATCGGTGCCTACGAGGACTTGTTGGCTTTGAGGAACAGGACATATTGCGGTAACACTGATTCCATCCAATTCCGAAATCCATTCGTGGTTTTCTGGAGCCCCGTTCACCAATTGAAAGCTTAACAATCCAAGATCCGTTCCTACCAAGACATGTCCTTCCTTACTAACGTGGAGGGCGTAATTGACGGTTGAATCGAGCTCTTTTGTGTGTTGAGTGACCACTCCGTCTTGGGTGATGCTAATCAATCCGTGCATTTGAGTCAAAGCCCAAAGTCGTTTTTCAGAATCAAATTCCATGGCTAAAACACGGGATGGCGCTATGGAACGAAAATCAAAGTCTTCAATTCCGTCCTTATTCAATCGGGATACCCCTCCCTCGAAATAACCAAAGTAGGCACTTCCATCTTCACTAATTGTACTGGAAGTGATGAATTTACCTAGCGTCCCTCCATTGCTCTCAATGGCCTCGAATTCCTTCCCATCGAATCGATAAACACCATCACCGGTTCCTAGAATCAAGTAGCCCTGAGGATTTTGTTCCAAAGTGTAAACAAAGCGTTGGTCTAGTCGATTCTTATCGAGAAAACTCTCAAACTTGTGGGCTTGTGAAAAGCTCAAAGAAACAGAGAACAATAACAAGAAAAGCGTACTGCACAATTTCATCGACGGATGGGGGTTGAGGTTGCTTTTCCTTTGAATTGCGGGATACCACCAATGGGCACAACAAAAAACGGCAACAACTCACCGTATTGGTTGCGCACTGAAAAGACCACGTTATTGTTGTTCACGTTGGTATCAAAGGTTTTGACAAATTGGATGTCCACGCTTTTGCCGCGCTCTTCATCCTTCACTTTATAGGCGGAGTGCGCCCACTCATCGTCTCTGGATGTTTTAACGTCTTCATTCCAAGAGACAACAGACACGATTCGTATGTAACCATCATTGTCCCAATCAAAATTGGATTGTTCAAGGGAAATCACCTCATCATCAATGAAAGGATAAACGTGTGATATTTGTCGGTGATCTGCATGCAATCTGAAGGTGTACTCATACGTAAAAGCATTTCCTCCTTCTACTTCGATGTTTTCTTCTGCCCGGGTACTCATGAAATAACGATAGAGATTCCCATCATCTCCCTTCACACCTTCACAGATGATTTTAAATACGTAGGCGTCAAATTTCTTGATGTACTCTCCTGTTGAGGGATTGAATGGCCCAAAAGTGTACCACTGTTGATCGTACTTTTCTTGTCCTCCAAATGTTTTAGTGGCGAGCAAACTTCCACTATCAAAATTCCCGATTGGGTCGGTTTGCTGCGCATCTGGGTGAGAATAGCACTCGGCTCCACCATAAACGGTAAATCGGGTGAGCGAGTTGAAATCTTGATTCATTTCATCCACTTCTCCCCCACAATCAGGATCATAAACCCTAAAATATACGGGAGCGTGATAATCGTGAGGAACGGAAAAGAAGAATACTTGAGAGTGATCATCGTCTCCCCAATCGCTGTCTGCATTTTTCCCAAAGGTGACGAGATAAGGAATGTTTTCATCCAAAGCTGGAACTTGTTGTG
The DNA here is from genome assembly GCA_964649515.1 of uncultured Comamonadaceae bacterium. Lineage (GTDB taxonomy): Bacteria > Bacteroidota > Bacteroidia > Flavobacteriales_D > Sanyastnellaceae > CALKGK01. Next base: position 19,397 of record CAZYPV010000039.1, read on the forward strand.
CGTGACTCACCACAACGAAGAACAGGGAGCAAATACCGATAATGTATGGGTTCATGATAAGAGTGGTTAAATCTCCTGTAAGAATTACCTTACAAGGAGTCCAATCCTATACGGCCTGTACATCAAAAAGTTGCGGTCATCCCGCTTTCTTCTTTCCTGTTTGAAGGGTGTTTTTCTCTTTTTCCATCACTTCAAACAAGATTTCGAACTCCACCCTACGGTTTCGAGCTCGCCCTTCTTCACTTTTGTTGTCTTCAATGGGTTGAGTATTTCCAAAGCCCAAACATTGAATTCGGTTTTTAGCAATGCCGCTGGAAACGAGATAGTCCCTTACGGCTTTTGCCCTTTTATCGCTCAATTCTTGATTGTGTTTGCTGGTTCCCCTATCGTCGGTATGGGCTTTCACTAAGAGCTGAATTTCAGGTTCAAGCATCATTACTTCAACCACCTTTTCCAAATTGTCATAGGACATCTTCGTAATCACATGGCTGTCGGTATCGAACTGGATGTCACTCAACTTGTTCATTTGGGTGTTCATCTCGTCCTTCACTTCTTCTGGGAAATACATTCCTCGTTTTACGAAGGCGCGATCAAATTCTTCCGAGGTTCGATCCATTACGAGTGCTTGGTCGTACCCCACGTCCAACATTTGCTTGTAGATGCGGTACAATTCGGTAATTTCACTTACTTCCCCTACGGAATAATGGAAACTACTATCGGCAAATTCATAACGTTCTGTAATGGGGTAAATGATGTTCTCGAAATAGGGATCACTCAAGGGAATCTGCTTCAAACTGGAGGTCAACTCAACAAAATAAACAATGGGCTTCCGTTGTCCCAAATCATTAAAGAACCTGGGTGCAGAACGGGTTTCCATGGCAATCAGTTCCGGCTCTTTTTGTCGCTCAACAATGGCGAGATCCATCTCTTGTTTTTCCACAAGATGCACTTTTCGGTAAGCACAGGATTGGTCATAGCCACCATTGGATGCCAGACTACTAATTCCTATTTTCAAGTAATGATCTCCTGGAATGGTGCTCGACCAAGTTGTATTTTCTCCTTCCGCGAATAAGTCGCGATCATCAAACCAATAAACGTTTTGAATGTCTTTCCCATCCAAATAGGTGTCGTTCAGCGTTAACTGCAGAATATCTCCTGAGAACAAGGTGTCAGGCACTTCGAAAACGGGGTAAGTGGGTCGTTCAATTTGAATCAACAATTCAGATACTGCAGCAAATTGGTGGCCCGTTATGCTGTCATAAATATTGAGTTTGACTTCATACCTCCCAAAATCAGGGAAACAGTGCTCCACGCTGAGCCCTCTCGATTTGGTGCCATCATCAAAATCCCATTCGTAATACAAGGGCAAGGTGTCGCTTTCCTGCAATTTCGTTTCTTGAATGAGGTAACAAAACCCGGGTTCGATGCCTTCATCACATCCATTGAATTCAGGGGTATTCAAATGGATTTCGTAGATGTCGCTTTGGTTCTTCACTCGGTCGGTTGACATATATCCTTTTTTCCCATCCGCGCTCAAAATCATGGCAAAGTCGTTGGCGTTGCTGTTAATTCCACCGGGCGCAAATACTTTTCCTCGGATTTCTCCATCTTTAAATGGAACCATAAATGCATCCAAGGCCTGGTTTTCAGTATGTCCATTGGAACTGAAACACAGGTAACCATTATTGTTAACGAAGGGGTAAAACTCAGCGCCCGCAGTATTTACTTTGTTGCCCAAATTCTTGGGTTCAGACCATTGATTGTTAACGAGCTCACAATAGTAGAGATCGCTGTTCCCCATTCCTCCTGGTCGGTCGCTAGAAAAATACAGGCGCTTTCCATCGGGATCCAAACAAGGATGAGCAGTGTTCCAAGCTTCATCATTCCACGCAAAGGCAACGGGGGCGGTCCATGCGCTTCCATCCCACATGGAAAAGAAGACGCCTAATTTCTGGGCTTCATCCCCACTTCTTGCATTCAATTTCGGGTTGATATTGGCGGTATAGTACACGCTCTTCCCGTCTGCACTAAAACTTGCAGCTCCTTGATTGAACTGGGTGTTTATTCCTTTGCTGAACTTTCGCACTTCTCCTCCTGCTTTGTGGTAAAGTGATGCACTAGGATTGCCTTCTTGGTCTACCAAAGCGGTCAACACTTTTTCACTTCGATGAGATACAAAGATCAAGCTCGTATCTCGCCAAGTGGCGGCATAATCGTCAAATGAACTGTTAAAATCACACGATTTCAAGGTGAAATCCTGAGCCAAGATGCTTCCACAAAAGAAGAGAGATACGATATGGATGAGGGTGGTTTTCACTTAGAAAAATTTGGGTGATACGGTGTTGGTCTTGAATACAAAGTCATAGGTGAGGGTCATTTCATGCGACATTCTCAAGTATCGATGATGACTCCCCGATTCCATTTCACTGCTATAAGCCAAGGCGAATTGTCCATTAAAATGGTAACGCAACATGGCCAAAAAGGCATTGGAACTTCTGTATGAAACACCAAGCTCGATGTAATCTTGGTAATTCAGAATGCAGTTCAGGTCGAATTGCTGTAGATCTCCCATGATGGATCTCAACAGAAAGGATGGTTGCACTTTCAAGCTGGGATTGAGGGCAAAACGGGCTCCTGCTGTGGCAAAAACCGTAGTTTCATCCATCACAAAATTGGAGGTGTAGGATTGTCCACCAGCATATTGGTGCTGCATCATGCTTGGTATGCTTAAGCTGAAGAAGTAGTTGTTGTTGGCATAATAGACGCCGGCACCAAAATCGGGCAGGCTAAATCGATCGTCTCCCCCACTGAAGACCATATCTTCTGCCTCATCGGTGGTGGTTATTTTGCTCCACTCGTTGGACTGCATCACCATTCCTCCAGACAATCCAAAAGACAATTTTCCTTGTCCAAGTTTGAGTCGATAGGCCATATTGAGCATGAAAGCATTCCTTTTTGATACTCCAATGGCATCGCGGTACACCAACAGTCCGTAAGCCAGTTTTCTTTTCTTTCCGGGGCTGTGAACAGACAAGGTTTGGGTAACGGGGGCTCCTTCAAGACCCGACCACTGATTACGATAAGTGAGCGCCAGACTCAATGCTTCTCTCGAACCAGAAAAAGCGGGATTGAGGGGTAGTGCGTTGGTCAAATACTGTGCGTTTACAGGTGCATGCTGTGCCTTCAATGCAACGCAAGCACAAAGCCCAAGGAAAAGGAGCACTACTTTAAAGTACTTATCTGCGGATAACAACATAGCCGGTAAATTCGTTTTCGTCCAATAAAAGGACATAATAATAAGTATCGTCGGGTAGCGGAATTCCTTCCTTCTCCCCATTCCAAGAATTATCGTAATCGGTATTTTGATAAACGAGTTGTCCCCATCGATTAAACACTTGTAAATCCTTGGTTTGATGTTTTTCCAAAGCGATGATCTCAAAGGTGTCATTCACAAGGTCTCCATTGGGAGAAAAACCGGTGGGGATGCTAAATTGAATGTTGTCAATCCACAGGGTATCACGAAGCGGATCGCACACACCATTATCTACTTCAATGAAGAATGCGTTCAGCCCTTCGTCCATATTGCTCACCACGATTTCTAAAGCATTTGGGTTGGTGATGCTCGCACTGCCGTTGGTGCTCCACATTATATCACCCGGACCTTCGTAAACAGCCTCAACGGGGACACTGAGATCTGTCGTACTGAAAGGTTCAGGAAGAACGAGTGTCCCCAAACTTTCCACAAAGGTGAGCTCAAGATCATCTCGCGAAGTGCAGGTTCCATTGCTCGCAAAAAAGCTCACTTCAAATACGCCTAAGCTGGATGAAGTGATGTCACAAGCCAAGCCTTCTTCTACAAGCGTGAGTTCTGGCGGACCTTCCCACCAAAAATTATTGGCATTGGTCATCCCATTTAATGTAATCTCCAAGCCACAAACGTCCGTGTCGTTGCCTGCGTTTACAGTAGGTGGACCGATAATATGAATGCTCTGAGTACTGTCAGCGGAGCAAGTTCCTTGGTTGACGAACAGCGTTACGTCCAAGATTTGACCAATGTGATTTCCAAGCGTTAAAACTCCTTCCGATCCCCAATTCCATGAAGGATCACCTAACCCTGTGTAATAATCGTTGAAGTCAATGAATCCTTCACTTGAGCAGATCGTACTGGGAATGCTCTCCCAAGAAGCATCTGCTTGCTCCAGTATGCTGATTTCCCAAAAAATGCTCGATGTGTTTCCAGATGCATCCACGGCTTGAAATTCCACAGTATACTGTCCTGGCGGAAGGACATCTCCCGATTCAAAAGCGGGTTCACTGATTTGTACAACGTTCACTTCACCACAATCGATGGCCTGTGGCATTGTATAGTTGATGGGACCTTCACACATACTCAACGGTTCCAAATAGCTGATAAATTCAGGTGTAACTAGATCTTCCACGGTGATGATCAACTCCAATGTACTGGTGTTCCCAAATTCATCGCTCGCTTCAAAAACAATCACACTTTCACCAAAAGGGAACAAACTCCCAGATGGTAATCCTTGAACAAGATTGATGCTCTCTTCCGAACAATTCGAAAGCAATTCAGGCGCAGGGTAATCCACTATGGCACCACAAATGCCCGGCGTTGTTTGAACTACGCTGATGTTTTCATAAATGTCAAATTCAGGTGCGTCATAATCTACAACACTCAAGGTTTTGAAACAGGTGGTTTCATGGATTCCGTCGCTAATAACAAATACTAATTCATGCTCTCCTGCCCCGAGGTTTACTCCAATAGGATTTTGGGTGATGGTGATGTTTTCTGGGCAATTGTCTGTTACCTGAATTAAAGCGGTGAAATCTTCTACCACATACCCACAATCTCCTGAAACTACAGGAAGCTCAATGGCATCACAGTCAATAATTGGAGGTGCTTGATCTTCAACACTCAGGGTGAAACTGCAAGAAGTATTTTGTCCATCTTCACTCGTTAACATCACCTCTACAGGATGATTTCCAAGTTCCAAGAAGGTTCCTGGTGCGGGAGAAATACTCAATTCGTAGGCTGCACAAGAGAATACTTCAAGTTCGAAAAAGTCCAAATCAGGCATGAAGACTCCACAATCTTCCGCGGGTAAAATAAGGTCTTCACAGCTCACACTTACTGAATTCGTATTGAGCAACTCCAAACTTGTGGTGCATGGTGCCGCATCTTCATTTCCTCCAACAATCGTGAAGGTGAGGAGAATTTCTTGTGCGGTATCGAATATAGTTCCTGGACTCGGCTGCTGCTCAAGGCTTAAACCACTTGCACAGGCGCTGTTCCACACTACACTTTCTGTGAAATCTGGAAGTTCAAAAATGCAGGATTCATTGAGATATTGTGTTGGTATTTCTCCACAACTCGCAATGGCAGGAGAGCTGGAAGGGATAACTTCAATGGTGTAATTGAAAGTGCTGGAATTCCCGAGGTCGTCCATCGCAGTGATGCTCACCTCATGCGTGCCAACATCAAGACTTGTTCCCATTGTCGGCTCCATGCTCAAACTTGTTGATGAACAATCGGTCCACGTTACATAATCGCTCGCTGCCAATAAGGTGTAAGTACATTCTTCATCCGCGTTAAAGCTGGTGTTTGAATTCCATGAAATACTTGGAGGATTGAGGTCTTCAATTTGCAAAAGATGCTCGCATGTACTGATGTTTCCGTAAGCATCTACCGCTGTGAATTCTAGAAGTATGGACCCAAGATTTACCGTACTTCCTGGGGCAGGATTCTGGGTTACACTTTGGAGGTCACAGTTGTCTTGCAAAATCAAATCAATGGTATAATCTCCAAGAACGTATTGGCAGTTGTCATTTGCATTCACAGCGTTGGGCAGATTCGAACAATCCATCAGCGGTGCAGTAGTATCGTCAATCAAGAGGTCAAAAGAACAAGAAGCAATGTTTCCAGCTGCATCGCTTACACTCAAGGTGAGGGTTTGGTTTTCGCTGATAAAACTACCAGCGCTCGGATTTTGAACGATGAGCAAATCTTCTGCTGAGGTGCAAGCATCACTTACCATCAAGGCGCTGGTATAATCGGGCACTACGGCACTGCAGTCATCAACGAGGGCGAGGGTTTGGTCTTCCAGACAATTGGCTAATTCTGGTGCTGTTTCATCTACCAGCAAAGCATCAAAGCTGCAAGACACTTCGTTAAAACCATCGCTAAAAATCAGTTCCACGGCCCAGCTTCCATCTGCATTCCAACTGGTGTTTTCAGAGAGCAAGGATACTGTGCAGTTGTCTTGAACGTTCAAAAAGTCTATCCAATCAGGTGAAATCACTTCACAATTTTCGTCCAACACAAAGCTTGGTGATGCCGAAGGACACTCTAGCGTTGGTGCATCAAGGTCTTCCACATGAAGCACATTGCTTACCACGGTTTCATTTCCATTCCCATCTTGAATTTGCATGGTGATTTCATAAACGCCTATACCAAGCGTTGTGCCAAGTGGAATGGAGAAATCCCGCACAATTTGAGTCATGTCACAATCCTGCGATTGAAATAAGATCGACGAGTTATCGAACACATAAACACAGTTTTCATCAATACCAACATAGGCCTCTGGTAGAACCGTTACAATTGGCGCTTCGCTGTCTTCAACGGTGAGCACCATGGTGCATTGATTCGTGGCCCCGGCGAGGTCAGACACGGAGAAATTAATCAAGTGATCGCCAACAGAAAGAATGCTACCAGGGGATGGGGATTGAAAAACAATGAAATCACATTCGTCAGTGATGATGAGTTCATCACGATAATCGGGCAATACAAAGGTGCAACTGGGATAACTTGCACTTTCGCTTTTGTTCGCCACACAGGTGATGACGGGAGCAGCATTTGTTGGTACTTGGAGCTCAACTTCTACAAACGAAGTATTTCCACTTTCATCAGTGACACTCACCACGGCTGTTTGCGATACGTTAATAGCCGTTCCTGCAGCTGGTAGTTGAGATAGGATCAATGCGTCTGCGGGCGTACAATTGTCCGAAGCAACAATAAGACTGCTTAAATCGGGAACTTGCGCGGTACAATTCAATCCTCTCTCCAATTGTTGAGGGTCGATGGCATTTACGTTGGGCGCAATGGTATCCACCAAGTTGAGGTTAAAAACACAGGTGCTCTCGTTGCTGCCATCGCTGATGAGCAATTCAATCTCTCGTTGCATGGAGTTGATGGGAAGATCCTGAACTAGACTAATACTGACCCCACAGGCATCACTCGCATTCAATGCGGTGGTCCAATCGGGGTAATCAAAAGCACAATCTTCACGAAGGTATGCAGTGAGGTTGGTCGGACAGGTATACGTGGGCGGGGTGATGTCGTTAAATTGAAGTAAACTAAAACAGGTCTCCGAATTTCCATATTCATCTTCAACAACAAAATCCAACATGAGGTCGTCTGAACCATAATGAATTGCTCCCGGTGCCGGACTTTGTGCGATGCTGTAATCTTGTCCGCAACTTGTCGTAACCTCAACCAGAGAATTAAAATTAGGAAAGGTAAAAGAGCAATCTGCAGCGAGATTAATGCTTGCACCGAATGAAGAGCAGTTGACGGAAAGTTCAGGCACGCACTCAAAAGAGAGGTTGAAACTGCAAGTACTTGAATTACCAGAGGCGTCAGCCACTGTGAGCGTAATGACTTCATCAGAGGTGATTTCTGCACCCGCACCTGGCCATTGTCCAATGTTATAGGTACAATCCTCAAGAATGAGGAGATCCGAACTCGTTGTAAAATCGGGCAAGGTGGCGCTGGATCCCGCAACGCTCAATACTTGATTTTCTGGACAGCTTTGAATGATGGGAGCAATGTCGTCTACGACTTCAAAATCTTGGGTGAGGACGGTTTCATTCCCTGCATCATCATGAATGGTCAATTGAAAGGTATGCGTTCCGATTTGGAGGACGGTTCCAACAGTCGGACTCTGAACACTGCTCAAAGTGCTGCAGTCGCTGTGAAATTCGATGTAAGGACCAAAATCAGGTACCGTGAAATGGCAATCTCCATTGTTTATACTGAAACTACTGGGGAGTGTTAATGTGGCATTTGGAGGAGTATTGTCGATGAGTGACACTTGAAAATTCCAACTTTGGATTCCTCCGAGGTCATCTTCTAAAGTGATGGTAATTTCAGTACTTTCATCGATGAGTGTTCCTGCGCTGGGGTTCTGGGTAAGTGTGGTTCCTAAGCATGGAGATTCAACAGAAATTCCGCTTAAGAAATCAGGAATGATTGCTTGACAAGCGGCATCCATTTCCAAAACTTGATCTGTAGGAAGATTACTTGCTGATGGCGGAACACAACACGTTGTACTCGTATATGCTGGAATGTCATAGTTCAAAAGAAGGGCGTTCCCCGGTGCACTCGAAAGAAGGTTACCAAAAATAGAACCACCTTGTCCGCCTGTTCCAACAACAAACAATTCGTCATTATGACTAATGTCGAGATCATACCCTACGTCATTCCCTTGAGCGTTAATGCTTCCTCCCCAACGAATATCTCCTTCGTCGGAATAAACAAGTACAAATAATTCTTTACCAAAGTCTTGCTCCAAATAGTAACCATCAAAGTATAGTTCTTCAGAAAAAGTGCCCGTGAAATAGACGCTGCCTTTATTATCTGTGCATATGCCCAAGCCAAAGTCTTGATGGTTTCCTCCAACGGTGGTGAACTCCTTCACCCAATTAGCTTGCCCTGTTTCACGATTCAAGGCTGCAAGGAAAATATTATCGTGTCCGCTCGAGTTCAGCGTCAGTCCTCCAGGAAATACCACCGGGGAAATGGAATTGTAATGAAGGGCACCCGTGAGATACACTTGATTGCAATCTGCGGCAATTCCATAACCGTAGGATAGACTTCCTGTAGTTTGATCGATGAGCTGACCCCAATCCAATTCTCCATTTTGATTGAAACTGCAAACAAACACGTCCTGTGTTCCAAAACCGGGAATGTCGTTGATGCTGAAAGATTGACCTACTGCATCTTCAAAATCCAGACTGCCTTCTGGGTTCATGGCGACCATGAAAAAATGGCCATTGGAATAGGTAATTTGTGCTGCTTTGTTTTCGAGGCTCGATAGATCCAAACCGTCTTGATCAGCCAAACTAAAATCCCAAACTGGATTGAAATCAAAGTCGATTTTTTGCAAACGATAGAGGTGTTCTTCATCGGTTTGGCTTCCGATAAAATCATCGGCATCTCCATCGCTCATGGTTAACAAAACCACACCATCTGGGCAAGAAGCAATGCTTGAGATGGCATCATCACCATCACCTCCAATATTATTTGCATCAAGTAAAGCGCCGTCCAAATCAAACATGGCGTACATCGCATCAAGGCGGCCATTTCCATCGAGGTCTGGAAGCGTCTCCAAGCCCGTTGTACCCTTTATGGTCATGCTTGTTTTATGAAAACCTCCTACCATCACGTTGCCGTTGGGTAGAACATCAACCGCAGTAAATGCGCATTCATTGTTGTCTAAACTTACGGCCTCCCACAAGAGGTTTCCGTCAAAATCAAAAGCAAAAAGCACCGCCGCATGGTTTCCTCCAGAAATGATGGGTGTGGAGAATAAATTTGGTGCTATATCGGAAATGAATTGGTAGTCGCCCAAACTCGCAGCATCGAAGTATCCCACGGTATAAACCCGCTGATTCTCGTTATCCACTTTGGTATCAAAAAACATGGATTCTCCATTCACAGAGCTGAAAAGCCAGTCAAGATCTTGAGAGCTTGCCATGAAGCTCATCAAAAAGAGGATGGTGAATAATGCCGATTTTTGCGCCGTTTTCATACGCGGTTTTAGGGTGTATGAATCGTCTTACGTGATTTTAGGAAGAAGGTTACTTTGGAACGGGATATTGACGATAAAGTACGACCTTTGCATCATGCAATCGCACTTCATCATTTTCGACCTAGAGTCCACTTGCTGGAAACTGAAAAAGCCCCCAAGGAAGGAGATCATCGAAATTGGCGCAATTCGTGTGGATGAAATGGGTCGAGAACTGAGTGTATTCAATGCTTTCGTGAGGCCCATCATCACTCCAAAACTGTCTAACTTTTGCAAAAAACTCACAGGAATTCGTCAGGAAGAAGTAGATCGGGCGAACACCTTTGATGAGGTCATTTTGGATTTTGAAGATTGGCTCTTTGAACACGATGCCAACCTTATTCTTGCGAGTTGGGGAGACTATGATCTGAAACAATTTGCTTTGGACGCCGATTATCATGGACTCACCTTCGACTGGCTCAAGCAACACATCTGCTTGAACGATCAACACGCTCGTTTCCACCAATTGAGGCAGCCCCTAAGTGTGAGCAATGCATTGGCTGCAGACGGGTTGAGTTTTCGGGGAGACACGCACCGGGCAATCGATGATGCCCAGAATACGGTCGAAATTTTCCGACACCATCTTGGAAAATGGAAATACAGCAAGGAAGATTTTACTCAAGTACCGAGTTATAGCACTTTTCGGTTTTA
>CAZYPV010000040.1:0-11096 GCA_964649515.1 uncultured Comamonadaceae bacterium
ATTATCGATAGCGATGGCGATGGAATTTGCGACGCAGAAGATACCGACTGTGTAGGAGACTTCGATAACAATGGATCCATCGGCTTGAGCGATTTATTGCTCTTCTTGCCAGAATTTGGATGCAACGCTGATTGCAACTATGACCTTAACCAAAGCGGAAGTGTGGACGTCAATGATCTACTCATCTTCCTTCCATTATTTGGTACCACCTGCGAATAACAATTAAACCCAATGACCATGAGAAAAATCACCCTACTTTTTACCACATTGCTTTGTTCTTTGATAGGCCTCGCCCAAGGTCAAGGACAAGGTTTGGAAGGAGTGATCGTAGAAACGTATTATGTTTCAGATGCTAATGACGCAACCGATTCAGATGGAGGTTCGCTTCCCGAAGGATCAGTAACCTATCGTGTATTTATGGACCTCGCCGAAGGGTATGAACTTCAAGCGGTTTTCGGTAATGAAGCACACACCTTGAACATTGCTACCACAACAGAATTCTTCAACAATGAAGATCGTGGTGAGCAAACCGGTGACGCAATTCCTGAAAACCGACTCGACGAAAATACCGTAGCGCTCGATTCATGGCTCGGTATGAGCGGTGCTTCTGGAATTCATCTCGGTATTCCTAAAGCCCTAGATACTGATGGAAGCATCGTTGGTGGTGTGAATAACGACGGCGGAAGCGAAGGCGTTTCTGGTGGTCTAATGGTGAATCAAGATCCTTTGGCAGGCATCCCTTTAACAACGGCTGATGGTCTCATCGAAGGTTTTGTGCCTACAGTAACCGTGGTTGGCTTGGATTTGGCCATGTTTGGCGACGAAAACGACGGTCCGCTCTTCACAAGCAATGGCGGTGCTTGGTCAGTGCTAGAAGGTGTTCAAGGCCCCACAGCCGATAACATCGTACTCGTTGCACAACTCACCACAGATGGAGACTTGAGTTTTGAATTGAACATTCAACTAGGAACTCCAGACGGTGGAACCGAGCAATTTGTTGCCAGCAACGCTACTGGAGACGAAACCTTTTTCAACGCATTGAACTTCCCACTTCCTCCACTTCCGGGCTGCACAAGCACCACGGCGTGTAACTACAACCCTGAAGCAAGTGAAGATGACGGCTCTTGTATTGAGCCGGTAGAAGATTGTCAGGCATGCAACGCCAATAACGACGGTCTGGAAATCGTGGATACCGACGGTGATGGAGTTTGCGATGCAGAGGAAATTGCAGGTTGTGATAGCCCTACTGCTTGTAACTTCAACCCAAATGCAACCGATCTAATCCCTTGCATTGAGCCGGTGGAAGATTGCCAGGCATGCAACGCCAACAATGACGGTTTGGAAATCGTGGATACCGATGGTGATGGTGTTTGTGATGCAGATGAGATCTTGGGTTGTACCAGTGATACTGCTTGTAATTACAATCCCGAAGCAACGGAGAACGATGATTCCTGCATCGAGCCAGAAGAGAATTGTACCGAATGCAACGAGAACAATGATGGTCTCGACATCATCGATTCTGACGGCGATGGAACGTGCGATGCGCTTGAAAACCCCGGATGCAATCAAGAAGAAGCGTGTAATTATGATCCAGAAGCTACCGGAAACGATGGTTCTTGCATCACTCCCGTAGAGAACTGCAGCATTTGCAACGAAAACAACGACGGTTTGATCATTATTGATACCGACGGTGATGGCGTTTGTGATGCTGAAGAAATCTTGGGTTGTACCAGCGAAACTGCTTGTAATTACAATGCCTTGGCTACCGAGGAAGACAGCTCTTGTATTGAACCTGTGGAAGATTGCCAAGCGTGCAACGAGAACAACGATGGTTTAGAAATCATCGACGCCGATGGTGACGGAATTTGCGATGCCGAAGAAGTTCTTGGTTGTACAAGTGCTACAGCGTGTAACTACGATGCACTGGCTACAGAAGAAGACGGTTCGTGCATCGAACCGGTTGAAGATTGCCAGGCATGCAATGAAAACAACGACGGATTAGAAATCATCGATACCGATGGCGACGGAATTTGCGATGCCGAAGAAATTTTTGGTTGCACTGATCCCGAAGCACTCAATTACAACCCCGAAGCTACCGAAGAAGACGGTTCGTGCGTTTACATCAATGTAGAAGAGGTGGAAAGCAATTTGCAGTTTGCACTGTTTCCAAATCCTGCTGGAGAATTTGTGAATATCGAATTGCGCAAGGTAAAAGGAGAAAATGCAGATGTGAGTGTGATGAATTTGCTCGGAGAAACGGTGCTTACCCAACAAGTGAGATTCATTGACGGGAATGCCCAAATTCAACTCAAGGATTTATCTTCAGGAGTGTACTTAATCCAAGTAAATACCGCATCGAAATCCAAAACACAGCGTTTAATTGTTGAATAATCCATAAAACCTGTTAACAAAATTAGAGGGGGACACTGAGAAAGTGTTCCCCTTTTTGTTTTCAGCCACCCTTTTGAAACACCTGATTTCATTGGGTTTTGAAAGGTTTGGTGAGCATAAAGTTAAGTAGAGGTTAAGCGGTAAAGCAGGGCTGGAAGTACTTCATGTTCTCTTAATCCTGATATAAACGAAGCATCTTTTTGCATTAACAGCCTAAGACCAAGTTTGGAGCAACTTGCAATTGCTTCTCAAAGCGAAAAAAAAGAGATGTATTAACCAATTAACTATTTCAGAAATGAAAACTTTGTACAAATCAATGGCGATTGCAGCTGCTGCAATCTTTACAGTTAGCGGAGCACAAGCTCAGCTTTCTTTGGGAACTGATTGTGGATGTCCAGACTTGGCTTCCAGAACTACAGTAAACCTTTCAACTCTTACTGATGTAGACGGAAACTTGCCTGCATCAGCAACTACCCTTACTTGTGACAACACTTACATGATCGATGAGAAAGTGTACGTGCCAGCTGGTGGTGAACTTTACATTCAACCAGGTACTGTTCTTCGTGGTGTTTTTGGTCAAACAATTGACGCAAACGCATTGATCGTTTCTAGAAACGGAAAAATCTTCGCTAACGGAACTGATTGCTGTCCTATCATCTTTACCGATGAAAACGATCCTTTGGATGGTTCTTACTCAATCGACATTCGCGGTCAGTGGGGTGGTTTGATCATCCTTGGTAATGCTACCAACAACTTGCTTTTGAACGATGGTGATTTGGCAGTTGCTGACGGTGTAGGTAACATCGAAGGTTTGCTTCCTGGTGATTCTCGTAACCACTACGGAGGTTCTGACGATAACGATAACTCAGGGATCTTGCGTTACGTTTCTCTTCGTCACGGTGGAACTGACATCGGTGAAGGGAACGAAATCAACGGTTTGACACTTGGATCAGTTGGTCGTGGAACTACTCTTGAGTACATCGAGGTAATCTCTAACGACGATGATGGTATCGAGTTCTTCGGTGGTACTGTTGATTTGAAGTATGCTACTGTAATGTTCTGTAACGATGACTACTTCGATTGGGATCAAGGATGGAGCGGTCGTGGACAGTTCTGGTATGGTGTACAATTGCAAGGTGCTGCTCCTCAAGGAGACGAAGGATTTGAGTCTGATGGTGACGATGCTAACTCTGGAAACTTGCCAGCGTCTAACCCAGTAATCTACAACGCTACCTTGATCGGTCGTGGAGCTAACCGTGGTATCATGGCGAAAGAAGGAACTAAAGGTCAGGTTTCTAACTCTATCTTCTCAAACTTCGCTGCTGGTGTTGATTTGGCTGATGAAGCTGGTCACCCATTGGACGCTTTGGCTAACTTCGGTCAAGAAACATTGTTGTTCTCTAACAACTGCTTCGATGTACCTCAGTTGTTGACTGTAAACCAAGCTCCTGCTACAGGTGTTACCTTGGCTGCTTTCGAAGGTGCTGGTAACGATGTTGTTCCTGGTGTTATCGATGCTTCTTTCACTATCGATCCTGCTACCAACGTTGTAACCGGTTCTTTGAACCCAGTTCCTTCTGTTGATGTAACAAGCCCAGAGGTTGCTCCAGTTGATGATTTCTTCACCGGTGCTAACTACAAAGGTGCTTTCAAACCAGGTGCTACTCCTTGGACTTCAGGTTGGACTTTGAGCCAATTGTTGAATGTAGATAACTCTATCGTTGATTGTCCAGAAGACATCAACACTGATGGTGCAGTAAACGTAGATGACTTCTTGCAGTTGTTGGGTGCGTTTAACACTTCTTGCGGACTATAATTCGCTTTGAGGATTGATATAAATGGCAGCGGCGGTGGGCGCAGCTGCCATTTTTTTCCTCGCTTTTCAATATAAAACTGGAGTTCTAAAAAAAATCCCGGTTATGTGGTGGGCACACAACCAGGATCAATAACTCCCCAAATCCGACTAAAATGGGAAAAATTCACAATTTAAGAATTTTTCTTCTAGCACTTTGTGCCTGTTGTTGCAGCCAATTTAGCTTCGCACAAGGACTAGAAGATATCATCGTTGAGACGTACTACGTTTCCGATGCAAATGATGCCACAGATACCGACGGAGGTTCTCTCCCTGCAGGTTCTACTACTTACCGTATTTATGTTGACATGGCCCCGGGTTACGAAATCCAAGCGGTTTATGGAAACAATGATCACCTCCTCAAAATTGAAACCACCACAGAATTCTTCAACAACGAAGATCGTGGTGAAGAGTTTGGAGATGCGATCGGCCTAAATCGTTTCGACGATAACACCGTAGCACTCGATTCTTATGTAACCATGGGAGCTCCTACTGCTGCTACCCTTGGTGTTTTGAAAACAGAAGATACCGACGGTGCTGTAGCCAATGGAGACGGTTTTCTCCAAAATGCTGATCCAGCAGCCGGGATTCCAATTTCTGTTCAAGATGGTATGATCCCAGGGTCGCTTCCTTCAGGAGTGCTTTCTGTGGGTCTTGACCTCAGCATGTTTGCCGACGCAAACGACGGTACCCCTTTTCTTTCAGGTGCCGGAGTTGATGGTGGTGGTGCATGGTCAGTACTCGAAGGTGTGGTAGGCCCTACCGCAGAAAACCGAGTGCTCATCGCTCAAATTACCACTGATGGTGACCTTTCATTCGAATTGAACATCCAAATTGGAGCTCCAGGCGGAGGAAGTGAGCAATACGTTGCCGCAAACCCAATCGGAACCGAGCAACTCTTTGCAGGTCTTACCTTCCCTCAGGCCGCAGTTCCAGGTTGTACTTCTGCTACCGCTTGTAACTACGATGCCAACGCTACTACTGACGATGGTTCTTGTATTGAGCCTACTGTAGATTGCCAAGCGTGTAATGCTACCAATGATGGACTCGTAATCATCGATGCGGATGGTGACGGTGTTTGTAACGCTGATGAGGTGCCAGGTTGTACTTCTGCTTCTGCTTGTAACTACGATGTAAATGCAACCGATGAAGACGGATCTTGTATCGAGCCAGTAGCCAATTGCCAAGCTTGTAACGCTACCAACGATGGTCTTGAGATCATTGATGCTGATGGTGATGGTGTTTGTGATGCTGATGAAGTGCCAGGTTGTACTTCTGCAACAGCGTGTAACTACGACGTAAATGCAACGGATGAAGACGGTTCTTGTATTGAGCCTGTAGCAGATTGCCAAGCTTGTAACGCTACCAATGATGGTCTAGTAATTATCGATGCCGATGGTGATGGTGTGTGTAACGCTGATGAGCAACCAGGTTGTTCAGATGCAAATGCTTGTAACTATGACGCAACAGTAGATGCTGCGAATGACGACGGATCTTGTATCCTCCCAGTAGCAGGTTGCTCTCAATGTAATGGTGCCGCTTTGGAAATTATCGATGCCGATGGCGATGGAATCTGTGATGCAGATGAAATCCCAGGTTGTACTGATGCTAATGCAGACAACTTCAACGCTCAAGCGACCGATGATGATGGATCTTGTACTTTCGGAGCTGTTTTGGCTTGCGACGGTCTTGAAGGTGGTTTGGAAGAGGTGATTGTAGAAACTTACTACATCGCTGATGCTAACGATGCTGCTGATACCGATGGCGGAACACTTGCCGAAGGATCAACAACTTACCGTGTTTATGTTGATATGGCTCCAGGATATGAAATCCAAGCGGTTTTCGGTAACGCAAACCACCCAATGTCAATTTCTACTTCTACGGAGTTCTTCAACAACGAAGATCGTGGTGCCATTTCTGGAGATGCTATCGGTTTGAACCGTTTTGATGATAACACAGTGGCGCTCGATTCTTATGTAACCCTCGGTGCTCCAACTGCTTCTACACTTGGTGTTTTGAAGTCAGACGATACCGATGGAGCTGTTGCCAATAGCGATGGATTGCTTCAAAACAATGACCCACTTGCTGGAATTCCTATTTCAGTACAAGACGGTATGATCCCAGGAACCCTTCCTTCAGGTTTGGTAACTGTTGGTCTTGATCTTTCCATGTTCGATAACGTAAATAGCGCAGTTGATTTCTCAGCAAACGGTGGTGCTTGGTCAGTGCTCGAAGGAGTAACCGGTCCTACTGCCGATAACCGTGTTTTGATTGCACAAATTACTACTGATGGTGACTTCGAATTTGAGTTGAATGTTCAGTTGGGTACACCAACAGGTGGTGTTGAGCAATGGGTTGCTCGTAGCAACGTAAATGATGTTGATCAACGTGTTTGTGGAAACTTGATTTTCCCAGGATTGCCAGGTTGTACTGACAACACCGCTTGTAACTACGACGATCTAGCTACTGTTGATGATGCTTCTTGTATCTTCCCTGTGGCCAACTGCTCAGCTTGTAATGCAACAAATGACGGACTTGACATCATCGATGCTGATGGTGATGGAGTTTGTGATGCTGATGAAACAACCGGATGCTCTAGCCCTACAGCTTGTAACTACGATGCAACTATTGATGCAGGAAACGATGACGGATCTTGTATTGAGCCTGTTGCCAATTGTTCAGCTTGTAATGCTACCAATGACGGACTCGTAATCATCGATACCGACGGCGATGGAATTTGCGACGCAGATGAAATCCCAGGATGTACTTCTGCTACTGCATGTAACTATGAAGTTACAGCTACTGACGACGACGGATCTTGTATCGAACCAATTGCCAACTGTCAAGTATGTAACGCTACCAACGATGGATTGGATATCGTAGATGCTGATGGTGACGGAGTGTGTGATGCAGACGAAATCGCTGGATGTACTTCAGCTACCGCTTGTAACTTTGATGCTACGGCAACCGATGACGACGGGACATGTATTGAGCCTGTTGCTGGATGTTCTCAGTGTAACGGACAAGCTTTGGAAATCATCGATGCTGATGGTGACGGTGTATGTGATGCGGATGAAGTAGATGGATGTACTTCACTTACCGCTTGTAACTACGATGCGCTTGCTACTGATGACGACGGAACTTGTATTGAACCAACAGCAAATTGCTTCGAATGTAACGCCACCAATGACGGACTCGTAATTGTGGATACCGATGGTGATGGAACTTGCGATGCTGATGAAAACCCTGGTTGTAACAACCCAATGGCATGTAACTTCGATCCAAACGCAACTGGCGATGACGGATCTTGTATCGTACCAACTCCAGGATGTACAGAGTGTAACGAAATCGCTTACGGACCACTATTCGAATTGGTAATTATTGATACCGATGGTGATGGCGTTTGTGATGCAGACGAAGTTGTAGGATGTACTTCACTTACCGCTTGTAACTACGATCCAGCAGCTACTGACTCAGATCCAACACTTTGTATCGAGCCTGTTGACAACTGCTACGTATGTAATGCTACCAATGACGGTCTTGAATTGTTAGACACCGATGGTGACGGAGTGTGTGATGCCGATGAAGTATTCGGATGTACCTCTGCTAGTGCATGTAACTTCAACCCAAATGCTACCGAAGACAACGGAACTTGCTTTGAGCCGGTTGCCGATTGCTACGAGTGTGGTCCAACTGGAGGTATCGTATTGATCGATAGCGATGGTGATGGTATCTGTGATGCTGAAGAAATCGAAGGATGTACTTCTGCTATCGCTTGTAACTATAACCCAGCAGCTACTGATGATGACGGTTCTTGCCTTGAGCCAATCGACAACTGCTACGTTTGTAACGCTAACAACGACGGTTTGGATATCATCGATACCGATGGTGACGGAATCTGCGATGCTTACGAAATCCCAGGATGTACATCTTCAACAGCTTGTAACTATAACGCTGATGCTACCGACGAAGATGGTTCTTGTGTTGAGCCAACGGAAGATTGTTTGGAATGTCTTGCCGCTGGAAGCACCATTTTGGTGACCATCGATACCGACCTTGATGGTATCTGTGATGCTGACGAGATTCCTGGATGTACCTCAGCTACCGCTTGTAACTACGATGCAACTGCAACCGATAACGACGGTTCTTGTATCGAGCCTGTTGCTGATTGTTCAGCTTGTAACGCTACCAACGACGGTCTTGAGATCATCGATACCGATGGTGACGGAGTATGTGACGCTGAAGAAATCTTCGGTTGTACTTCACCAACGGCTTGTAACTACGAGTCTGAAGCTACAGAAGACAACGGAATGTGCGTTGAACCAACCGAAGATTGTACCATTTGCTACTACGACGGTATGCACTGGCAATTGGTGTTGGTAGATTTCGATGGCGACGGTGTTTGTGATGCGAACGACGTATGCTTCGGAGACGATGCCACTGGAGACCCTGATGGTGATGGTATTTGCGCTGATGAAGAAATCTTCGGATGTACCAACCCAGCAGCTTGTAACTACGACGAAAACGCTACCGAAGACGATTGGTCTTGCCTTATTCCAGTTCCTAACTGTGTTGCTTGTAACGCAAACGGAACAGGTTTGGTGTTGATCGATAGCGACGGTGATGGCGTGTGTAACGCAAATGAAGTACCTGGTTGTACTTCTCCAACAGCTTGTAACTACGAAGATTTCGCAACTGATGACGATGGTTCATGTATCGAGCCAGTAGCTGATTGTCAAGCTTGTAACGCAACCAACGATGGTTTGGTGATTGTTGATACCGATGGTGACGGAATCTGTGATGCTGATGAAATCCCAGGATGTACTGATGCTGCCGCTTGTAACTACAACGCTGCTGCTACAGATGATAACGGTTCTTGTATCATCCCTACTCCAAACTGCTTAATTTGTAACGCTACAAACACAGGTCTTATCCTCATCGATGCTGATGGTGACGGAGTTTGTAACGCGAACGAAGTGCCAGGTTGTACTTCTGCAAGCGCTTGTAACTACGATGCAGCTGCAACGGATGACGATGGATCTTGTATCGAGCCTACAATTGGTTGTGAAGAGTGTAACCCAATTACTCAAACCCTCGAAATTTTGGATGCCGACGGCGATGGAATTTGTGATGGTGAAGAGGTGCCAGGTTGTACTTCTGTTACTGCTTGTAACTACGATAACGATGCTACTGATGACAACGGTTCTTGTATCGAGCCAACACCAAACTGTACGGCTTGCTTCACTACACAAGGAGGAATTACCTTCTTGATCCAAGTGGATACCGATGGTGACGGAATTTGCGATGCAAACGAAATCCCAGGATGTACCGATGCTACCGCTCAGAACTACGATGCTAACGCTACTGATGATGACGGTTCTTGTATCAACACTTGCTTGAGCGCGCCTACTTGCGAAAGCTTTGAGGCTGGATTCAACGGTTGGTTGCAGTCGAACGGAGATGATATTGATTGGACATTGACCGATCAAGCTACACCTTCATTCTACACTGGTCCTGACGCTGGATTCGACGGAGACTTCTACGTATTCATCGAGGCTTCTTTCCCGAACTATCCAAGCAAAAACGCTCAGTTGATTTCTCCATGCTACGATTTGGCAACAAGTTCATCCGTGAGCTTCGCTTATCACATGCAAGGAATCTACGATGCTGTTGGTTCTCTATCTATCGACATCACTACCGATAACGGTGCTACTTGGACCAGCATTTGGTCCGAAAGCGGACACCAAGGTATTGACTGGAATGAGGCTGTTGTTGACATCAGCGCTTACACTGGTCAAACCGTACGTTTCCGTTTGAACGGTACTACTGCAATGTCTTGGAAAGGTGATATTGGTGTAGATAACTTCTGCGTTATCGAAAGCGTACAAGGATGTACCAACCCAATGGCTTCGAACTACGATCCTAGTGCAACGGTTGATGACGGCTCTTGTACTACCTTCACTTGCGCTGCTCAAGGAGTTCTTGGTGTGTGCGAAAGCTTCGAAGGTGCAGGATTTGCAGACTGGGCTCAGAATTCAAACGACGATTTCGATTGGACTTTGAAGAGCGGACCTACTGCATCATGGGGTACAGGACCATCTGCTGCTAGCGATGGTGGAAACTACATCTATGCTGAAGCTTCATTCCCGAACTACCCGTTCAAGAATGCAATCATCAATACTCCTTGCTACGACTTGACTGGAACAACGAACCCAAGCATTAGCTTCGACTACCACATGTTTGGATCATTCGTAGGTTCAATCTACTTGCAAGTTTCTACTGATGGTGTAGCTTATGACTTCCTATGGTGGGAGACTGGCGGACAAGGAGATGTTTGGAACAACCAAACCGTTGATCTTTCCGCTTACGTTGGTCAAACCGTACAGTTGAGATTCATTGGTCAAACAGCTCAAGGATGGCAAGGTGACCTTGCGCTTGACAACGTTTGCGTGAGCGATGCACTTACTCCTCCTTCAGTAAACAATCCTTCGAAAGAAGAATTGGAAGCTGCTCGTAACATGTTTACGAAAGAGTGGAATGGAGAACTTGCTTTGCAAGAAGATGAGTTCCAAAGCATCGACTTGAGCATCTTCCCTAACCCAAGTAACGGGGTGAGCGAAGTAACGTTGAGCATGACCAAAGTTCCTGCTGATGTACAAACAGTACAAGTGTATGTTCACGATTTGATTGGTAAAGAACTTGCTTTCGAGCTTGTAACTCCTGCCGGAAATCAAGTGTATCAAGCACTAAACTTGCCAAGTGATTTGGCGAGCGGTACTTACGTTGTAACCATTATCGCTGGTAACAAGAGAATGACCGAGAAATTGGTGATTAACAAGTAATCCAAGCGAGC
>CAZYPV010000040.1:11196-29830 GCA_964649515.1 uncultured Comamonadaceae bacterium
GTTTTCATGTCTTGCGCCAACTCTTGGCTTCAACTTAAACAACCCGGGCAAGCGTTTAAACAGTCGCCTAAGCAACCGCAACCGGCGAAGCCATTCAACCAAATGATGTTCTCAGGAAATCAATTTGAACAAAGACGGACGATCATCTTTGGCTTTTAGTACCCCACCTTCGTTCTCACACGTTCAATCACTCCACGCGCTACTTTACGCGCTTTTTCGGCTCCAATAAGCAGTTGTTCTTCCACTTCATCAGGGTGCTGGATGTAGTGGTCGAAACGTTGACGCTCTTCCTCAAAACGGCTCAAAATGCCTTCGAAGAGGTCTTTCTTGGCATGCCCCCATCCATATCCACCAGCGGCCAACTTGGCTTTCATCTCCGCGCTTGCCGCTTCGTTACCCAGCAATTTGAACAATTCAAAAACCACAGCACCATCCGCTTCCTTAGGATCTTCCAAGGCCGTGGCATCGGTAACAACTTTCTTGTTGATGGTTTTCTTGAGCTCTTTTTCCGGCAAGAAGATGTCGATCGTATTTCCTTTGCTCTTGCTCATCTTTTCACCGTCCGTACCCATAACGTACTTGGTTTCTTCGTTCACCATGTCTTGGGGCAGAACAAAAGTTTCCCCCATTTGATGATTGAAACGTGAAGCCACATCGCGGGTCATTTCCAAATGCTGCAACTGATCTTTCCCCACCGGAACAAACTCCGCGTCATACAACAGGATGTCGGCAGCCATCAGCATGGGGTAGGTGAACAATCCTGCGTTCACATCGCTCAATCGATCGGCTTTGTCTTTGAAAGAATGAGCCAATGTGAGCCGCTGATAAGGATAAAAACAACTCAAATACCAAGCAAGTTCTGCGGTTTCAGGAACATCACTTTGTCGGTAAAAAACCGTTTTTTCAGTGTTCAAACCACATGCGAGCCAAGCTGCTGCGGTGCGTAGGGTGTTTTCTCTCAACTGAGCTCCATCCTTAATTTGAGTCAAAGAGTGGAGGTCAGCAATGAATAAAAACGACTCATTTTCTGCCGACTTTGCCAATTCAATGGCCGGCAAAATGGCTCCCAATATATTTCCCAAGTGAGGAGTTCCCGTGCTTTGAACTCCGGTTAGTATGCGCGACATGCTGTTCGATTTAAGTCATCAAAGATAAGATTTAGCGTGAAGCATCGAAGGGCTCATTCATCGAAATCCACCCGCATTGCACTATCTTTCCCGCATGAAAACGTGGTTTCAAAAGCAACTTTCCATCGTGGTACTGCTCTTTTGTATTGGCATGCAGTTGCTCAATGCTATTCAGCACCCGCAAAACAACCCCATTTCTTGGGATGTTTTTGGTTATTACTTGTACCTACCAGCTGCGTTCATTCACCAAGACATTGCTCTTAACGATGCCGCTTGGGTTGAAGCCGCCCGAGATGAATATGGAGCTTCAGACACCCTTTATCAGCTCAATTGTCAAGATGAAAGATGTGTGATGAAGTATTCCGCGGGAATGGCCCTGTTATACTCCCCGGCCTTTTTTGCAGGACACCTCGCCGCGTGGATCACAGCGTCACCCATGGATGGCTTTTCCCAGCCTTACCAAAGCGCACTTTGCTTCTGGTCAGTATGCATTGCTATTGTTGGTTTGATTTTCCTCAGAAAGGCACTTCGCTTGCTTTTTGAAGATGGGCTCGTTTCCGTGCTGTTGTTGCTTGTAGTGATGGGTACCAATTACCTTTTCACGGTGATCGTAACGCTCAACATGCCGCACAATTACCTCTTCACCTTGTATGCGATCTTGCTGTATTTCACCCTGAAGTTTCACAAAACGGGGAACCACCGCTTTTTCAATGGGGCAATGGTGTCCGTCGCATTGATGGCGCTTGCCCGACCAACAGAGCTGATGGCCATCCTCCTTCCACTGTTCTGGGGCTTTTCGTGGAATGAGGGCTTGTCGTCCAAGGTCAAATCCCTCTTTCACAACAAGACCACCCTTGTACAAACCGTTTTCATCTTCTTGTTCATTGGTGGTATTCAACTCTTGTATTGGAAAATTGCCAGCGGCCACTTGGTCTATTACAGCTACAACAATCCGGGAGAGGGCTTGGAGTTTTTTCATCCCCACATTTTAGAAACCTTGTTCAGTTGGAGAAAAGGATGGCTAATTTATACTCCCATCATGGGGTTCGCTGTATTGGGCTTGTTTGTCAATTTGCGGACCCGGTTTGACGGACGGTGGGCCTTGTTTTTTCTACTCCTACTCCATTTCTATGTTTCTGCTTCTTGGACGAATTGGTGGTATGCAGAAAGTTTCTCACAACGTCCGCTCGTCCAAATCTATCCCCTTTGGACGGTAGCGCTTGGAGGATTTCTACAATGGGTTTTGAAGAGAAATCAAGAACAAACAACCTTTGGAAAGAAGCTGTTTTCTCGGTGTTTCGGCGCTCTTCTCCTTGTGCTTTGTGCACTCAATTACTTCCAGCATTGGCAAATGTGTGCGGGAGTGTTGAAAGCAGATCGAATGACCTGGGAATACTACAAAAGTGCTTTTCTCCAAACCTCAACACCACAAAACGCGGAAGAACTGCTCCTTCTTGATCGAACACCTGTGAACGGTAAAGTTCCATGGACCAATCAACACGAATACTTTCCTCAATTGCTACAAAGCTGGGATTTCACAGAAGAAGAGAACGGCGCTCTGAAGCTTCAAAAGGAGTTTGAGATTGCGGAGAGTTGGGAAGATGTGGCCAGCAGTGATTTCGGACCAACATGGGTAAAAGCGCGAATTTTCACACCTTTTTCGCCCAGTGAACAGGCATTTCCTAGTGTGGTGATGACCTACACACACCATGGGAAGGGTTATGCTTATCAATGCGAAATGCCACAATTTCAATTCGACGAAACCTTGGGTTGGAACGCAGAATTGGACTACCTCGTTCCAGAAATTCGGCGAGAAAACGATGAATTTGCTTTTCAACTTTACCGCCAACAAGAAGGTGTGGCTTGGCTATCCAAGTTGGAGTTGTGGGTCTATGAAAAAAATGAACGCTAAAAAAGCATAACAATAGCCGTGCTCCTTCAATTTTTAGCGACCTTCCAAGAAATTATCGGCATCAAATGAAGTTTTCTTTCCTTTTTGGGCTCATGCTCATTCCTGCCTTTTTTCAGGCTCAAACCATCAATAGCTCCAAATCCAAAGTGAACTTTGAGATAGGAAACATGAAGATCAATACCGTTGAAGGGAGTTTTTCAGGCATGGAAGGCGAGCTCTTTTTCGATCCTTTGAGCTTGGAAGAGTGCTTCTTTCGGGTGTGCATTGATGCAAAGTCGGTAGATACAGGCAGCGACAAACGGGATGAACACTTGCGAAATGAAGATTTTTTCTACACCGAAATACATCCCCTCATTTGCTTTGATTCCGAAGAGGTTCGAAAGGGGGAGGAGGCCGACTTTCTCGTCATCGGTACGCTCAATTTGCGCGGTGTGGAACGAAGGGTAGAAATCCCTTTTCGATTTGAAAACAATACTTTCGTCGGTTCCTTTGAACTGTCTCGTTTGGATTACGCGGTGGGAGAAGATACGGGTACTTTTATGGTGGATGACGAATTGAGCATCGCCATCACTTGTGTTTTGAATTGAGCCCTAGTGCGCCTTCATCAAAAGATATTGCCGACCCTCCCCCTCGTTGTCAAAAGCGATGAAGTAAACTCCCGGACTCAATTGTGCTAAAGCGAGCCGCTCCTGCTTTGATGCTAACAGCGTCTCCAAGAGTACCTTTCCGCCAAGATCAAATACCCGCACTCGATCTCCAACAGCACCTTCAACGGTGAGTTGATCATCGAAAGGGTTGGGGTAAAAATGAAATGAGTGATTCGTGGTGGTTTCCACTGAGGTAATGACTACGTTAATTTCCTGCTCACATCCTTGTGCATCACTCACCACTGCGCTGTACGAACCTTCGGCCAGTCCGTCAATGTCAATTTCGTTTTCACCGGAACTCCAAAGAATATTGTATGGTGGGAAACCACCTTCAATTTCGAGAGAAATACTGCCTAGGGATTCATCATTAACTCCCATTATGGAAGGGCTGACTTCCAAAACATCGAAGGCTTCTAAACTCAATTCAAAACTTGCCGTGCAACCCAATTCATCTTGAACCTCAAAGCTATACTCTCCAGGTGAACTGATCTCGTCTAGTCCGTTCCAAAGGATTTCCAAAGCTCCTTCACCTCCGCTTTGAACCCCTTCGAAAATGCGCTCGTAATTTCCATCGCAGCGAGGGGTGTAGAGGGGAAGCGTAGAGAGAATTTCTTCGGCTTCAAAGAGCTCAAAAATAAGATTTTGCTCACAGCCATTTTGGTCAAGAACCAGCAATTCATAAGCACCTGCGCCCAAACTGTCAACCGTGTTCCCTTCAATTTCTTCACCCAAGAAAAAAGCGCTCTGATTGCTCAAAAGCTCAACAAACAAACTCCCGGAATTTTCTTCGAAACAAAGCGGGTCTTGCGTGGTGAATGAGGGACTGACGGGAGGGTGAAAAGTAACTGCCACTGCTGGAGTAACACTAGCTACGCCTAAGGCAGACTCCGCGTTGACTGTATAATTCCCGGAGCTGCTAACGATGAGGGTGTCGTTGGTACTTCCATCGCTCCAAGAAACAAAATCTTCGAAAGGATAAACAAGCATTAGGCTGTCTCCTTCACATAGGTTGTACATACTTTCACCGGGGATGGGTGGGGCTTGGTAATTCGTTCCTTCCACCACCAAAAGCTGTTGGTTACTGCTAATGTCAAACAGCTTATCAATCACCCCAGACGGCCATTCAATGACAATGCTGTCCACCACGTTGGTTTCACCCAAACCAAAGAAGTTGGTATAGCTGTTTTGTGCGAGGTAATTATCTCCACAAAAGGTGTATTTCCGCTGCAGCACGCCATTGCTCCAAAGGTCGATCCACGTTCCAACTCCAAAGCGATTGCTCACGGTGCCTTCCAGATCTATTTTGAGGTACTTGTTGTCCCCACCGCTGTTCTCAAAATAGCGAAAAGTGTTGTTGATGTTGCTCGTTAGGGCAATGTCCAAATAGCCGTCATTGTTCGGGTCTCCATAGGCAATGCAGTGTGAATCAATGGAGTCAACGGTTTGAATCAATTCACTTTGTTCGTCCAGAAAATAGTTCCCTTCCACACCTTGATTGATGTAAAGATGGTCTCCACGCATGGGTATTAGGGGCTCGTATTCGGTAACATAGAGGTCCAAATCACCGTCATTGTCAACATCTATCCACGCTGCTCCCCAAGTCCAACGATTCAAGTCCACACCAAATTCCTCAGCAGCATTCACGAAGGTGAGGTCTTCTTGTCCGATGTAAAGAAAGTTGGGAACTTCGCTGTTGTTTCCAGACATGGAATTGGTGATGTAGAGGTCGAGAATGCCGTCTTGATTGAAATCCCCCCAACTGGTGCTCATGGGATCAAAGGTTAGATCCATCCCCACGCTTTCAGAGATGTCCTCAAAGGTTCCGTCTCCATTATTGAGGTAGAAGCGATTTACCGTAGAACGATCGTTGATAAGAAAAAGATCGGGGTAGCGGTCGTGGTTGAGATCTACCCAAGAGGCCTGAAACGAAAGGTCGTTTCCCGTGAATAGCCCTGCAGCTTCACTCACTTCCGTAAATTGAAAATCGCCGTCATTGCGGTAAAACAAGTTGCTTCTATTCGCTCCAGGCAGGCCGTCATAAACAGGTAGGTAGAGGTCCAAATCTCCGTCCAAATCATAATCGCCCCAAGTGGACATCGTGTACTCTCGGTAATCATTAGCGATGCCGGAGCCTTCGAGTCGGTCAATGAAAGTTCCATCAGCACTTCTTTCAAAGAGGTCCAAGCTCCCTTCTGCACTGGTGGCGAAGAAATCAAGATCTCCATCGTTGTCAATGTCCACCCACATAATGGCTTTGGGCATAAGGTTGAAGGAGGAAAAGTTGGCTTCAGCGATAAATTCATTGTTGAAATACCGCATGATTCCTGGGGGGAAATTGCTTTTGGTATAGGAGAGATCATCAATCCCGTCCAAATCAAAATCCACCATGCTTGCCCCGCCACCGCCAATATAAAATGGAGTAGAGGTGGTGAAGCCCAAGTTGTAGTCTTCGGTTTTTTCGAGAAATTGTTGAGAAAGACCTTTATGGTGCTGCAATATCAAGGTGGCAACCAAGACGCATATCCAGAGTATTCTTCGCATGAATTTTTGCTAAAGTTAGG
The DNA here is from genome assembly GCA_964649515.1 of uncultured Comamonadaceae bacterium. Taxonomy (GTDB): domain Bacteria; phylum Bacteroidota; class Bacteroidia; order Flavobacteriales_D; family Sanyastnellaceae; genus CALKGK01. The sequence goes on from CAZYPV010000040.1 coordinate 17,444, forward strand.
AAGGCAAAAATACAGAATTTAACCGAAAGACGAACCTGTAATTCGCTGAAAATGGGCGCTTTCGTACTTTTCCTACTGAATTTTCAGCCACCTGCACACGCCAGACCATGCCCCAGTTTGAACATGAATGAAGTAAGCTCCCGGTGCCCATTCCTTTGTGGAAATGATCCATTCACCTTCTTGGCGGTGAATTTCTTGATGCACAATGGTACCTCGAGCATCGCACACGCTTATTTGTGTGTTTGGAGTGGCATTAATCTGGAAGTAGTCATTTCCGGGGTTGGGGAATAGCTGGAAGGTTCTCGCATCCGTGGAAAGCACATCGGTAATAAGAAATGTTTCCGTGAGCTCGCAACCCATCGCATCGGTGATCACAACTTCATAGCTTCCTTCTTCCAAGTCTTCAATGCTGCTCTCCGTGGCACCATTGCTCCATGCATATGCATAAGGCTCAACTCCTCCTGTTACTTCAAGTTGGATGCTACCGAGGTTTTCATCCTCAACACCGCTCCAATTGCTTTGTAGTGCTAGTAGAGGGAAGTCGTCTAGAGATATGGGAAATAGGGCTTGGCACCCAGCACTGTCAGTAACCATGTAAGTGTATTCCCCAGGAGCAACATCTTCTTCATCCATACCGTTCCAATGGACAATCAGCTCGCCGTTTCCTCCTTCTTGTATCCCCTCGAAAACCATGTTGTAAGTGCCATCACATTGGGGTAAGAATAGGGGGGGTGTGCTTGTTATTTCCGGACCGTCAATCAAAACGGCATTCAGGCTTTGGAGGCAAGCGATGCTATCCATCACTTCAAAATGAACCTCACCTGCAGGAAGGTTTTCAATGGTAGCCTCTTCCATCATTTCTCCATTCCACCACAGCGTTTGTCCTTCAAAAAGTTCCAAATCAATGCGGCCTTCTGCTCCTCCAAAGCAAGTAGGGTGGCTAACTTGGATTTCGGGTGTGAGTGTGGGAGAAAAGTAGATGGAAATGCTGTTGGTGGCTAGTGTTTCGTTGAGCGGACTGAGGTAGTTGGCCCAATACTCGCCAGATGAGGTCACCACGAGTTCATCTCCTACATCGCCGTTGCTCCATGAAACAAAGTTGGGATGTTCAAAATGCAGGGAAATACTGTCTCCTTCACAAAGCTGATAAACGGCCTCGCCTTCCAAAACGGCCAGCTCAAAACTCGATCCTTCGAGCAACGTTATGGTTTGGTTCGCGTCCACATCATACAGCCGATCGATGATTCCCGAGGGCCATTCAACAATCAAACTGTCTGCCTTCTCCGAACCGTTCAAACCAAAGATTTTAGTGTAACTGTTCTGCCCCAAGTAGTTCTCTCCACAAAAAGTATAGAGCTGCTGTCCCACGCCTCCAGAGTAGCAGGATATCCAAGCTCCTACGCCCATGGTATTGCTGGCAACTCCACTGAGGTGCACTTTGAGATAGTGGTTGTCCCCACCTTGATTCACAAAATACCGAAAGGGATCGTCAACGTTGGTCGAAACGCAAAAGTCAACATAACCGTCGTTATTGGGGTCGCCCGAAGATATACTGAAGCTATCCACATTGATGGCTCCTTGGATGAGGGCATTGTTCTCCACAAATTGAAATCCACTTTCAGCCCCAAGATTCACAAAGAGGTGGTCGTCCAAATTGGGGTCAAGCGGCTTGGCTTCAGCAATGTACAGATCAAGATCACCGTCGTTATCAATGTCCATCCAATTGGCACCCCAAGTAAATACGTCAGTAAGATGTAAACCGTGCTGAGCAGATACTTCTGTGAAGGTGTTGTTGGGTCCGCCAGCAAAGAGTAAAGTTCCCAAATCGGCATTTTCTGTAACATTGGAATTGGTAATGAACACATCCAAATACCCATCTTGGTTGAAATCGGCACAAGTAGTAGTCATGGCGTCCATTATCACGTCCATTCCAGCGCTTTCGGAGATGTCATCAAAGGTGCCGTCGCCGTTGTTTAAATAGAGTCGGTTCTGCTTGTTTTTGTCGTTAATCACGAGCAAATCCGGGTAGAGATCATGATTCACATCCAACCACAACGATTGAAAGGAGAGGGCATATTCTGGCTGTATTCCAGCACTCACGGTAACATCTTCAAAAGAAAAATTGCCGTTGTTGCGGTAGAGGTGGTTGTTGTCTTGCTGGTTGGCAAAGTTCATTCCTGCATCATAGGCACAGAGATAGAGGTCGAGATCGCCATCAAGGTCGTAATCTCCCCAAGATGCTCCATAGTTGTGATGGTTGTTGTTGATGATGCCCGAAGGAGCAATGCGGTCAACAAAACTATTGGGCCCAGTGCGTTCATAAAGTGCTAGAGGTTCTGATCTCCTTGAAATGAAACAATCCAGATCGCCGTCGTTGTCCACATCGACCCACTGTACGGCTTTTGGAGACGATGAGCCACTGGCAAAGGAACTGATGAGGTCGAAGCTTTCCTCATTGCCGACAAAAAAAGAGGGGGATTGCTGATGCCTCAAGTAACTCAAGTCATCTATTCCGTCTTGATTGAAATCAACCATGCTGGTTCCAGCACCAAAGAGATTGAAATATAGTGGTGTATGGCCAAGCCCCATTGCTTGAGATTGCTCCACAAATTGTTGTGCCGAGACCGATCCAAGAAATAGACAAATAGCAGCCATCACCAAAGCCCATTTATGACTTTGCTTCAGCATGATTAGAATAATTAAGGTCTTATGAAGATAAACCTTAAATCCATCGCTTGGACGTGAATAGGCTATTTTTTTTCAAACTGGGCTTTCAATTGAAGCGTCAGACGATCGCATTTTTCGCCGTATTGAAGGTGGTGAGGATCCCGAAAGGCTTCGAGCGGAAAAGCTTGGTGAAAATCATACATCGGAACGGTTTGCCCTTGCTGTAGAAAGGTGGTTTGAACGACACGATAATGCTCTTCCGGATCGAAACAAGAACTCTGCTCAAAAAAATAATGAGGCGTTACAGGAAACCGAACAAAGGAAAGCCGACTCCCATGCTTTTCGCACAGTTCGATGATTTTGGTGAGGTAGAACCGACCGTATTCGCTGATCTGTGCTTGTGCGCAACTGTCACTCAATTCGCGTTGAGCATTGGGTGCCAAAGGTTGGATTTTTGCAAGAGCTCTTGCACGGGCCCTTTCTTTGCTTTTTTCAGTGGCAAAGTAATAATCCATGAGGTCTTTTTCACCGTCTTTATATGGGAATAAGGTGTTGAGCAGGCGGTGCATGCTGAAGTCCAGTGCATGGTCCGAAAATTGGAGCAACTCTCCCTCATCCACGTAGCGATTCCAATAGTATTGATAGGCGTTGTGATCAACGGATTCCTTCCGAAGGGTCATGAGGTCGCATGGCATAATAACGTCAGCAGCGTGCTTCTTCCGTGTTTCAAGAAGGTATTTGAGTTTGTAGTAGCTCTGATGGAGTTTTTCACCCGATGTGGACATGTTCTGCGCTCCGTCCCAAAGATCAGTATTGATGCTCATGGCATGAGAATTCCCCATCACCAAAATGTCCATACTGTCTGGCAAATTCTGGAGGTGAATATCGCTCTGTATCAAACTACTCTCACGCATTACATGTGCGTACCATGCGGTGAGCGATGCGTGAATCACGAAGAGAAGCAGACCTAAAAGGAGTAGTTTTTTTCCCATCACTAAAATTGAAAATAAATGAAGGGTGAGGCATTGTCTGTGGCGAACATGACGATGCTAAAGAAAATGAAGGCATAATAGAACGCACGAAGGTAGAAATGCGGCCGGGGCCAATGCCAATTGCTCCAAGCGTCTTTGATGAAGAGTACACTGGTGAAGAGCAGGCTCAACAACACATTCAGTTTACTAATTCCCGTTTGAATAAGGTCTTGGCTAAAGTCGTGGAGAGAACCAAATTGAGCGAGGCCAGAGATGACGGCAAACGCATCGCTGAGGCTATCTGCCCGAAAGAAGATCCATGCAAAACATACCACCAGTGCCGTTGCGGGAACAGTTATCCAAGGAGATGCATTTCGTTTAGGAAGCATTTTTTCAAGCACTATAAATCCGCCGTGGATTCCTCCCCAAACAACAAAGGTCCAATTCGCACCGTGCCATAATCCGCTCACGAGAAAGGTGATGAACAAGTTGTAATACCAGCGCCACTTCACTCCGCGATTTCCTCCAAGTGGAATGTACACGTAATCGCGAAACCATTGCGATAGGGTGATGTGCCAACGGTGCCAAAAGTTGCTGATGCTGTGGGCGTAATACGGACTCCGGAAGTTCTGGCTGAGCTGGACGTTAAAGCATTTCGCGATGCCCAAGGCCATGTCCACATAGCCCGAAAAGTCGCAATAAATCTGCACTGCAAACAGGATGCTGGCAAAGGCGAGTGCGCCTCCGTGATAGGCTCCAGGATCGCTGTAAATGGGATCCACAATGAGGGCGAGTCGGTCTGCAATCACCACTTTTTTGAAGAGTCCCCACAGAAATAATTTTCCAGCGGGCAGAAGGTATTCTGCCTTAAATTGAAGTTGGTTCCTCAATTGGTGCATCAGGTCTTTCGCTCGCTCAATGGGTCCGGCTACCAACTGAGGAAAAAAGCTCACAAAGAGGGCAAACCTGCCAAAGTGTTTTTCCACTTTCGCTCGTCCGTGATAGACATCAATGCTATACGACATGGTTTGAAAGGTGTAAAACGAGATGCCCACGGGGAGGATAAGTTGGCTCAAAGCAAAGTCGCTCTGCGCCACACTGTTCACACTTGAAATGAAGAAGTCCAGGTATTTGAAGGTGATGAGGAGTCCTAAATTGGCGATGAGGGAGATGCTGAGGTAGCCTTTCTTTCGTTTTTGCGAGGTGCTTGCTTCCATTCCACGAGCGCAAGCATAGTCCACAATGGTGGAGCCGAAGATGAGCAAGATATATTCCCACTTCCACGACATGTAGAACGCATAACTGGCAACGAGAAGTACGAGCCACTTCCACTTCCCCGAAAATGCAAATAGGAAAAGCACAAGCGGGAAGAAGAGCAAAAATTCAAAGGAATTGAACAGCATGGGTGTTCTCTTGAGTGGAATGGTTAGCGCTCAAAGATACGGGCTTGATTCAAATGAAAAAAGAGCGCACAAAAAAGCCCCGATTTCTCGAGGCTTTCAATATTTTAAAACTTGGTTTTATTCGATAACCAAGGTTTGTTCTTCATCATCATTTTCTTCATCGTCGTCATCATTCACAAGGTCAATGTCGTCAATGTCAAACCCGTCATCATCAGGTCTGCCCAAATCGCCATCACCCCGAGCAGAAAGAGAACCAATTTCCATGGTTTCTTCCCCACTCAAGTCTTTTCCTTTCTCCAAAGAAGTACTGCTCGCATTCATCGGCTCAAGGGGCTCCAATTTGGTACAAGAAGCCATCACTACCACCACAAGGAGGAAGCTAATAAGAGCGGCTATGTTGTTTGACTTAAACATGGGTATAATAGACAATTACATCAAAATTAGGGATTTAGTTTCAAAATTCCAATTATTTTCCGTCGAGGTTTTCAAAATCTAAAGGTAAAATAATCTTCACTTCGGTGCCTTTCACCTTGCCGTCATGATCGCGAAGTTCAATAGGGCCGTGGAGTTCGACGTTTTTATTGGTCATCTTTTTTATCAGTTCTATCCTACCACTGGTAATGGCCATCCCCTTCGAAATATGGTCTTGGTCTTCGCCTTTGTTCTTCAAACTGGTTTCAATTCCTATTCCATCGTCCACAATGCAAAGCGAAACACGATCGTCCAATTGATCGATGTTCACCAAGATGTGTCCCGGACTCTCTTTGGGCAAGATGCCGTGCCAAATGCTGTTCTCCAAGAAGGGTTGAAGCAGCATGGCGGGAACCATCACGCTGCTGGGGTCCAGCTCTTCGTCCACTATGATTTCATAATCAAACTTCTCTTTGAAGCGCATTTTTTCCAAGCCCAAATAAAGTTCGAGGCGCTCAATTTCTTCCTGCAAACTGGTAAGGTTGTTTTGGGAACTGTCAAGGTTTTTTCGAATGAGTTTGGCAAAACTGCTCAAATAGCGGTTGGCACTTAGACGATCTTGTCGGTTGATGTAGTATTGGATGGAGTTCAAAGCATTGAAGATGAAGTGCCGGTTCATGCTTGAATTGAGGGTTTGCTGTTCCAAGGCCAGCATTTTCGAACGGTATTCAAATTTCTCTTTCTCCATTTTGTTGAGCAGGGCTCTTCTTCTCGATGCGGAGATGAGGTAGGCAATTCCTGCAATGAAAATGACTTCCAAGGCAATGAACCACCAACGAAGCCAAAAGGGAGGGGCTATGCTGAAGGCAAATTGCTTGATTTCACTGCTTCTTCCGCTTTTATCCGTGGCGCGAAGTTCAAAGGTGTAGTCTTGAAAATCAAGATTGCTGTAGGTAACGAAGTCGGTTTCGGTGCTTTTCTCCCAGTCTTCATCCAAGCCCAAAAGGCGGTATTGATAGCTCAATCCTTCAGGGTTGCTCAGTGCGAGTCCGTCAAAATAAAAGCTGAGGTGATTGTCTTGATGCGGAAGCCTCACTTCTCGGGGCCATGCGCCGTATTCGTTTAAGTTGACCTGATATTTTTCCCAGTTGGGCGCTTCGAGGTTCACTTTAATGTCGCTAATTTGCACCAAGGGTTCGGGTTGGTCTTGGGCCTTGGCCAGCGCTCCAAGATCAAGCTTCACAAGGGCTTCGCTGGTTCCAAAATACAGTTCATCACCCTCCAAAAAAGAAGAGTTTTGGTTGGTTTCTAAGACACTTAATCCGTCGTGTTTTCCATAACTGCTCCAGCTTTCTTCCGCACTTAATACGGCTTCTTTGTTGCTGGCGTGCAGTAATCCGTTGTTGGTTCCTAACCAAATTCCTCCTTCGGCTTCCAGTTGTATGAAGTTGATGTGGTTGCTTCCAAATCCTCCGGGGATGCTAACGTTCTTGAGGTCGCCTTTTTGAAGTACGTCCAATCCGCTTTCGGTACCGATCCAAGCCCTCCCAGATTGGTCCAGCTCCAGGCAATAAACACTGTTGTCTGCCAATCCTTCTTCCTCTCCCACGTGCAGCAGTGTTCCGTTTTTTTCCAAGATGTAAATCCCTCGATTGCTGGCGGTCCACGTCCGACCTTCAGGGTCAAAAGCAATGCTTCGAACCTTCACTTTGGGGTGAGCTTCCACTTGCACAAGCACTCCGTTTTCGTCCAAATAACACAGTCCACGGGCGGTACCGATGTAAATTTTTCCTCGATGCTCTTCCAAGGCAAGCACTTGATTGTGAGGCAAGCCTTCTTCGGTGGTCCAATATTGTGGGTCTTCCGGGTTTTTGAAGAGTCCGCCAGACGATCCAAAATAGACAGTGCCATCGTTACTCAGAAGGCTGCACCATATCCGAGAATTGCGAAGTTTTCCAGCTCCGTTGGCACTACCATAGTCTTTCCACCTTCCTTCTTTCGTTCGCATGCTGATTCCGCTATCATAGGTAGAAAACCAGGTGTTCCCTTCGCGGTCTTTCAGCACGTCCATAACGATGTTGCCCGCCATGCCATCTTCGGTGGTGAAGGTGCTAAAGGCGCGTCCGGTGAATTTTTGAATGCCCGCTCCATTGGTCCCAATCCAAAGATTTCCTTCCCGGTCTTCCTTCAGCGCTCGAACGTCGTTGGTAGCCAAGCCTTCTTTTTCGGTGTAGATGTCCAAATGGCCTTGTTTGTGAAGGTGAAACAGGCCGTCCCTGCTTTTGATCCATGTTCCTTCTTCGCCCAAAAACAATCCGGTAAAATTGAAGCCTTCACCCAAAAGGAGGTGCTCATTGGGGAGGATGGCCGATGCAGCATTTTCTGGTTCAGATCTTAGCAGCAGATCGAGGTTCAGCGTAATCAAACCTTTACCGATACTGGTGAGTAACAAGCGGTTTTCCCCGTCCAATTCGGCATCCATGAGGTTGGCTCCGAGCACTACGTTGGAGATGAGTTTTACGGTTTCGTCGTCTTTCCAAAGGAACAAACCGCTTTTTGCACAAACGAGCATTCCATGTTTGGTGAGCAGCACCCGTTTGATGTGCAATCGTTGTTCTTCCCACGTGTCCAATATGCTTTGGTACGTTTGCCCATCCCAGGAGAGCAGACCGCGTTCGGTGGCCACCATCAAGAGGCCTTGATGTTCCAAAAGGTGGTTCACTTGAGTGGAAGCGAAGGCGCTGTCAAAAGGGGCTCGCGTGAATTTCCTTCCGTCAAAAAAGGTGAGCCCACCAATGCTTCCAAAAACGAGATCGCGATTTTGAGCCTGAAATATGGTGTTGACTTGGTTGTTGAGGAGGCCGTCTTGCTTGGAAAAGTTGGTGAATTTTTGTCCGTCAAACCGACTCACCCCGCCCAAGGTTCCAATCCACAGATAGCCAAGATGGTCTTGTTCAATAGCGCGAACCTGACTCTGGGCCAGTCCTTCGGAGGTAGACCAAGAGAGGAAACCAAAGCGTTGGGCTTGGAGCGATGTGCAAAGCCAGCAGGTGATTACGAGGAACAGGAGTTTCTTCACAATTGTGCAATTCGATCGAGGAAAATGGGCAATTTACGACGTGAAATGGGAATTTCAGTTGCGTCGCTCATTACGGCGATATTTCCATCTACTCGCTTGAACTCGCTGAGGTGATGTGCGAAATTGATGATGTGGGAGCGGTGGGTTCTGAAAAAGATTTGCTCGCTCAATTTATCTTCAAATAGTTTGATGTTTTTGCTGGACACCAATCGTTTGTTGTTCACCAAAAAGACGGTAGTATAGTTGTCGTAAGCTTCGAGATGTATGATGTCTTCACTTTTCACAATGGCCAAACCATCGCTGGTTGGGATGGCTGTTTTATCGGACACAATGGAAGAGAGCAGGCGTTCGATACGTTGATCGTTGCTTGTGGCTCCTTTTTTCAAGGCGATAAAGTCAGATGCCTTTCTCACCGCTGCTTGCAAATCATCGATGTTGATGGGCTTTTCGAGATAGTCAATGGCTTGCACTTTCAAGGCTTTCATGGCGTGCTCTCCGTGGGCGGTGGTGAAAATCACTACGAATTTGCGATCGTTGTAGTCTTCCAGAAAAGCAAAACCGTTTTTACCGGGCATCATAATGTCGAGAAAAACGAGGTCAGGCTGATGTTCCTCCACCAAATTGCGCGCTTCGTTGGCGTTGGAGGCCAAGGCGAGTATTTTTACTTCCGGACAAAATTCTTCTACCAAGATTTGCAGGTTTTCTTGGGCATGGGATTCGTCGTCGATGATGAGTGCGCGCATTTTTTCTGGCATGGTTGCTCTTCAGATTGATTTGATGGAATATACAAAGTCCAGCGGCATTTTTGTGCTTCAAGATTTTATGTGCAGTCTTCTTTGAGTGAACAGTGGTTTTTGTTGATTCTTCGGTAGAAACGGACTTTGTTCTTTAGTGCATCGATTTTACTTTCTTGAGGAAGATGGGCAGTCGCGCTCTGGCAATAGGCAGTCGCGTTCCGTCACTCATCTCCGCAAAAGCCCCGTCTTGATTGTCGTAGGCCACAAGGTGCTGAAGTTGGATGATGTGTGATTTGTGAATGCGAAGGAATTCGTCTTCACCGAGCAGGGCTTCAAACGACTTCAGGGTTTTGGTGTCGAGATAGCGATCACCATCTTGAAAGTGAAGCAGGGTGCAATTTCCTGAAGCTTCTAAAGAAATGATGTGTTTACTTTCCACAATGCGAAAACCTTTGGAATGAAAGAGGGTGATGCGCTCTGGAGTTTTTTGATTCTTAGCAGCATTGGGAACGCGTTTGAGGCTTTCGAAATACGTTTGAAATGCGCCTTCATTTTGAGTAAAGGAATGGTGATATTCGCTCAGTTTTTTGGTGGCCGAAAGGAGATCGTCAATGTCGATGGGCTTGAGAATGTAATGAACTGCATTGGCCTGAAAAGCTCGAATGGCGTAGTCTTTGAAGGCGGTGACGAAGACCACTTGAAAGTTGGGGCTCTCGATGGATTCAATCAAGTCAAAACCCTCCGCACCCGAGGGCATTCGGATGTCGAGAAACAAAACATCGGGCTGCAATTCATCAATGAGCTTCCGGGCTTGACGGGGTCCATCTGCCTGTCCTACCACCTTCAGTTCAGGACAAAATTCGCTGATCAGCATTTGCAGGTTTTCGCGTGCATGGTACTCATCATCCACAATTAAAGCGCTCAGAACTTGACTCATGTTCAAATGTACAGCAGAAATTTTAGAGTGTTTGTAACCTCTGTGGGAAAGTTGCCGTAAAGATTGACAGCTAAGTCTTACACAAACCCAATGCTGCTATGCGTCTACTTCAATTCTTCAACCGACCGAAACTCAGTCTTACACCCGATCAGCAATTTTTGGAAGTGAACTATAAACCGCAATCGGAAAAACCATTGTACGACATTTGTGACGAGTCGGGAAGAATCATCAAAACAGGAAAACTGAGTCACGGCAAAATGCAGGTAACGGTTTCAGACCTCCTCAGTTCGGCTTACATCTTTCTTATACTCGATGGCGACGAAATCAAGCAACAGCGCTTCGAGATATCCCGCTAGCACTGTTCCCTTTTTCATGCTTATTTATTCCGTCTCTTTGGCTGTTGTAGCCAAGAAAAGCTCGTCCAATTGATTTTGATCAATCGGGGCGGGGGCATCAATCATCACGTCTCTACCACTGTTGTTTTTCGGGAAGGCAATGAAATCGCGGATGGAATCGCTTCCGCCAAAAAGACTGCACAGACGATCAAAACCTAAAGCAATACCACCGTGCGGAGGAGCTCCGTATTCAAAAGCATTCATCAAAAATCCAAACTGAGCTTGGGCTTCTTCCTTCGTAAATCCAAGCAAATCAAACATGCGTTGCTGAATTTTTCGATCGTGAATACGAATAGAACCACCTCCAATTTCAGTTCCGTTGATCACCATGTCGTAAGCATTGGCTTTTACCTCGCCGGGGTGTGTTTCTAGTTGACCCAATTGCTCTGGTTTTGGAGAGGTAAAGGGGTGGTGCATGGCGTGGTAGCGCTCACTTTCTTCGTCCCATTCAAGCAATGGGAAATCCAGCACCCATAGTGGAGCAAATACTTTTGGATCTCGCAATCCAAGTTGATCACCCATGTGCAAACGAAGCTCGTTCATTTGCTTGCGCACTTTATCCGTATCTCCAGAAAGCACCAAGATCAAATCACCCTTTGCTGCATTGGTATGATTGGCCCACGCCTGGAGGTCGTCTTGCGAATAGAATTTATCCACGCTCGATTTGAAGCTGCCGTCTTCGTTGCACTTGCAGTACACCATTCCTTTGGCGCCTACTTGCGGACGCTTGACAAAATCGGTCAAGGCGTCGAGTTGTTTTCGAGTATAATCGGCGGCACCTTTGGCAACGATTCCCACCACCAATTCAGCTGCATCAAAAATTGCAAAGCCCTTGTTTTGGGTGACGTTGTTCATGTTTACGAACTCCATTCCAAAGCGGATGTCTGGCTTGTCAGAACCGTATTTTTCCATGGCATCATCATAGTACATGCGCGGGAAATCTTGAATTTCGTGGTTCAACACCACTTTGAACAAGTGGCGCACCATGCCTTCGAAGGTGTTGAGGATGTCTTCCTGCTCCACGAAGGCCATTTCGCAATCGATTTGAGTGAATTCTGGCTGACGATCGGCACGGAGGTCTTCGTCTCTAAAGCACTTCACAATTTGGTAATAGCGGTCAAAGCCCGACACCATCAACAATTGCTTGAAGGTTTGTGGCGATTGAGGAAGGGCGTAAAACTGGCCCGGGTTCATTCTGCTGGGCACCACAAAATCGCGCGCGCCTTCTGGGGTGGACTTGATGAGATAGGGCGTTTCTACTTCCACAAACTCAATGCTATCGAGGTATTTTCGGGTTTCGATGCTCAGGCGGTGACGCAGCATGAGGTTGTTCATCACCGGCTTGCGTCGCAAATCCAAGTAGCGGTATTGCATGCGCAGGTCATCGCCGCCATCGGTTTTGTCTTCAATGGTGAAAGGGGGTGTTTTGCTTCCGTTGAGGACTTCAAGTTGGCTCACCAAGATCTCGATATCGCCTGTGGACATTTGGTCGTTTTTACTTGAGCGCTCGATCACTTCCCCTTGGATTTTAATCACAAACTCTCGTCCTAGTTTACGCGCTTTCGTGCAGAGCTCTGCATCGCCGTCCATGTTGAAGGCCAATTGGGTCATTCCGTAACGGTCTCTGAGGTCCACAAAGGTCATTCCTCCGAGGTCTCTTGATTTCTGAACCCATCCGCTAAGTGTAACGGTTTCTCCGATGTTTGAAGCTCTTAAAACTCCACAATTGTGCGTGCGATGCATGGTGATTGATTTTGTGCGCACGAAGATACGATTCGTAATTTGAA
>CAZYPV010000041.1:0-1521 GCA_964649515.1 uncultured Comamonadaceae bacterium
TTGAGCCAATTCTTCAGCCATTTTAGATTGGCTTTTTCTGCGGTGCAAAGCTCTTCCGAAGGCATTGCAATGGACCTTTCAAAATTGAAAAAGAAGGCCTGACTTTGGGTGGGAACTCCTCCAATGGTGGTAATGTTGAGCATCAATGAGTCGCTTGCTTTCACTTTAAAATCATCACACAAGAAAAGCGCTTGCGTGTAATCCCCTAGGGAGTCAGAATAGTGATGATAAAGCAGCGGATCTTTGAAGGTTTCGTCACCTTCACACTTCAAACCCACCCCGCTGAGGGATTCAGTGTATTGCTCAAAGTAAAAAGCAATGTCGTCAATCGGCTTGTCCTCAAAAGGTCGTTCTTCAAAAAGGGTCAGCGTTAAGAAGCAATGAAGGGTGCTATCGAGCCAAATGGCTTCTTGAAATGACAATTCTATGCTGGAAAAGAACATGGTTTGGCCTTCACCATCAAGCCAAGGAGCGTGTTGAAAAGTCAAATCAAGATCGGTGTTGAGGATGGCCGAATCGTTTGTTGCTGATTCCAATTGAGCTGCAGAGGAACCAAGGATAGCAAGAAAAACAAGAACAAATAGATGCTTGATTTGGAAGTTTTGATTCAGGAGGGTGATGATGTCGTTCATGTTTATATTTGTTCCAATATTCTTTGATTGAACGCGAAGATCATCATAAATCGTGCAACTTTCTTTATACCTTCCAGCATGATTCCTTTATTTCACCTTTGGTTGTTGCTCACCGTTGCACATGTTTTAAAAGCCACGCTAGGGTAAACTCCGGCGAAGCAATCGACCATGAATGGGGATGTCGTCTGCCATCTGCTCGAAAACCGAGTCCTTCTGTTTTGGTGATTACGGCATTTTCATTTCCAACGGACTGCAGATATTCAATGAATTTCTCACCAACAAAGGCATTGCAGTCTTGATATCCTCTACAGCGCTCCTCCATTAACCACTGGAGGTCGACTTCATGAAACAACATGACTGGGATATCTTTCAAAAAGCTAGCGTTCCCTCCTTGCGGATCACTGGTGTTGAAGCAAGATTGGCGGATGTAATTTTCTTGGGCTGATGGAAAAGATCCAAAATGTTGCTCGTAGTAATTCAGTATCCACTCCGCCTCTGCTTTTCCAAGTTCGAGTGCGTCTTTTTTGTCACAAATGCGTTCTAATTCACGCAGACAATACTGTCGGAGTTCCAAATGATCGAGCGGTGGATCAACCGCAAAAAGGGCCTTGGGAATGAAGCTTTGATCTTCGCGTTCAACAGCCATTTCAGCAAAACGAACGGCAATAAAACCACCCAAAGAAAATCCGCCCAAAAAGAATTCGTCCTTCAAGTTGTTTTCCTTTTTTACATGCGAAATGATGTGGCCAATGCGGGAGTAATTGTTTTCATCCAAAAAGAAATCCGACTGGTCAATGCCAATCACCAAAATTCCATACTCCACCGCAGCATCCGGGATTTTTGTTTCTGCAAGGATGTTTTTTGCTTTTCCAGCGCCACCGTCGAAGAG
>CAZYPV010000041.1:1621-27280 GCA_964649515.1 uncultured Comamonadaceae bacterium
TGGCGCCGTTGGGTCCGGGCGCGCAAACGTTATCGTCGTGTTCGATTGCAAAAGTAGCACTATTCACAGCGCCGAGAAGGGTATTGCACTTGTAAAGCGAACCGTCCAATTCGATGTCCAGTTCCTGTTGTTGGTCGTTTTCAGGCCAATCAACGAGCAGAGCACTATCCCCCGCAAGCGCTATGTTTCCCACGTATTCAATGGTGTCGTAGGATGTTGTTCCCGATCCAAGCACGGTGAAGGAGTAGTAGTAAGTGAAATCATAGGTTCCGAGGTATTGCTCGCGATAATCTTCAATGGGTAGTATTTCTTTTGCGCTTTCTTTTTGACATGAGGAGAAAAAGCAAAGCAAAGAAATGGTCAAGACGAAGATGACGGGATGGAGTTTTGATTTCATGGATGATGCATGATATGATGTGTCATGAAAGTTAAGCTATTTCTCTGACTTTGAATCAAAAGCCGAACGGCTCAGGTTTTGCTTGAAGGTGCTAGCTCTACACTCACATGAAAAAGGGCGTCTCCTTTGTTGATGATGGGAGAGGTATTGAGTCCGAATACATAACAATCGAAGGGCGCTTTTATGGATTTTTCGAAAAGGCCGTAAGGATCGGAAATCCGACCGATTTTCTCTTTTTTTCTGACAAAACTCCCATTTTCCACCTGCGATTCAAACAATCCTGCGTGTCCAGCCCGAATCCACTTGCTTTTGGTGATGTGTATTGATTTGGTTTTGTCCTTGGCTTCAGCTTGAAACATTCCGAGGTGGCACATGACATTTTGAGCACCTTGAACGCCAATTTTGATCATTTTTTTATCCAGATGCAGTGCTTTTCCACCTTCAAAAACAAGTGTGGGAACCCCAAGGGCATCGAGGGCATCGCGCAATGATTTTTTGATGTTCTTGGATTCGAGAATGAAAGGTGCATCAAATACTTTAGCCAAGGTTTCATGTATGCTTTCTCCCGGTGTAAAACGCACATTTGGAAAATTTTCTCGTGCTGCTCCTCCGGTGTGATAGTCCAAAGCGTAATCTACTTGAGGCGCAATTTCTTGCATGAAACTGTAGGCAAACTGAGCTGCCAAGGAGCCTTTAGGGGATCCGGGAAACATGCGATTGAGGTCCCTGCCATCAGGAAACTTCCGATCTTGATTCAAATACCCAAAGGCATTGAGTACAGGAATGCAGATAACGGTTCCTTTTTCTGGTTTGTTGAGTTTTTTGCGGATGATGTCGCGTACAATCGCCACTCCGTTGGTCTCATCGCCGTGCACCCCGCCGAGAATGAGCATTACCGGACCATCTTTTTTGGCTCTTTCTACAATTACGGGGACGCTAATGTGGTTCCTCGTATGCAGTTTGGCCACCTCCATTTCGAGAAAATGGCTGCTTCCTCGGGTGATTTCTGTCCCGAGGATTTGAATGTTAGTCCTCCACATTTCGCTCGATGTACTTCACGATTTCCTTGGCAATGTCTTTTTGCGTAGCGCGTTCAATGCCCTCAAGCCCGGGAGATGAATTCACTTCGAGCACCATGGGGCCATCTGAAGATTGAAGCATATCAACCCCAGCAACCCCCAAGCCCATTGCTTTGGCGGCTTTGATGGCGGTCAACTCTTCCTTGGTAGTGAGTTCAATCAATGAAGCGGTTCCACCCCGGTGCAAGTTTGATCGAAATTCGCCTTCTTTTCCTTGTCGTTTCATGGCGCCTACCACCATTCCATCGACCACAAAAACGCGGATGTCTGCTCCACCTGATTCGGCCACAAACTGCTGGGCAATCACGCGGGCCTTCACACCATCAAAAGCTTCCATTACCGATGTGGCAGCATTCCGGGTTTCAGCAAGAACAACTCCCAAACCTTGAGTTCCTTCAAGCAATTTAAGGATCAAAGGAGCACCGCCAACGCTTTCAATGACGTGGTCGGCATGCTTGGAACCATTGGCAAACACGGTCTTGGGCAAACCCACACCCGCTCGGGCCAAGATTTGCAAACTGCGCAATTTATCTCTGGAGCGCACCAAAGCTTGTGATTCGACGGCAGAGAAAATTTTCATCATTTCGAACTGACGCACCACGGCCGTTCCGTAGAAGGTGACCGAGGCACCAATGCGGGGGATGATGGCATCAACGTCGTTCAAATAAGCTCCTTGATAGAAGATTTTTGGCGATTTTTTCTCCAATTCGATGATGCATTTCAAGGGGTCCACAATGATGGCTTCGTGGTCTCTGGCTTCAATGGCTTCTACCAATCGAATGGTGGAGTAAAGTTTAGGGTTTCTCGAAAGAATGGCAATTT
Organism: uncultured Comamonadaceae bacterium; assembly: GCA_964649515.1. Lineage (GTDB taxonomy): Bacteria > Bacteroidota > Bacteroidia > Flavobacteriales_D > Sanyastnellaceae > CALKGK01. The sequence goes on from CAZYPV010000041.1 coordinate 3,920, forward strand.
TCATGTCGCAAAGGTGTACGGTTTTTCTTAAGGTGTACTGGGTTATTTTGAGCTGTTTTTCTTTTTCCTTCTATAGGATTGATTTCTAATCGCGGTGTTTACAAGGAATTTCCCGTTGAGGAATTTTCTTCCGAGCAACACGGGGAATTTCATGTTGGAACGTTCACTTAAGGTAAGCCGGATGTCATGTTCCTCGCCAAAAACGATCACTTTCGTGCGAATGGCATATCGGTCTTCACTTTCGCCAAAGGAATTTTTTACTGTGCGAAGGCTGAACTGTGTGGTGCGTTTTTTTTCGGGAGTGAAATGGGGATGACTGGGGTCCAACAACTGAAATTCCAGCACTTGTTCACCGTTTTCCTCAATCACCGCGGCAAAAGAGCAATGTATGGAGGAGGTATATGCTCCCGTATCTGTTTTTACAGGCAGGTTTTTCAGCCCGAATTCGGGGAAGTCAATACGGTCGCTTCGGCCAATTATTTCCATGCTTAAGTTGCTTTTATCCAATAGCTTCCCTTCATGGCTTATGCTATGGCTTGTGCTGCATTTATCGGCCCTAAAAGTAGATAAGTTCAATCGATTTACGAAACAACAAGAACGAAACTGCTTAGTGGTCAATTGAGATGATGGCTGAACTGCTGAGTTGACTGTTTGGCGCACCAGAAACAGATTGGAATGGCGTGACAAACATCTTCACTCACCCTTTCATTAAATCGGCCATGACAACAATTCATCACGAATAATAATCCGTTCTAAAAGCTCATTTCTGGATTTTGAGTTGGAACTTTTTGTTCGCAAGTTCTAGCGCTACTTCAAGGATTTCGGAGATCTCTTCCAACGGTAGATCGCGCTCGGGATCGATCAAAAGAATCTTCATCAATTTTCGGTCGCCCTGCTCAAGAAGGGGATGCTCCATGTGGATGCCGTCAGACCAAAGGATGTAAGGCTGATTGGTTTTTTTGTGGATGGACAAAAAGCAAAACATTCTTTTTCCCTTCATGAAACAGGGAATGCCCCACTTGATGGCTTCGTTCACCTTAGGATGAGCATCGAGAATGAGCTTGCGTAAAGCGAGAAGGCATGAACGGTGCGGTTCAGGTTGTTTTTCGTAGTAGTGATCGGTTTGCATTTTCGTTTCAAAAAGGACAAATTAGTTCTTAATGATTTCCTCCAAGAGACTGGGATCTCCTTTTTGTCTTCGTTCACTCAAAGTTCGAAGCAGTTCGTGGTAGTTGGCCCAGTTGCGGTCGTGTTCTTTGAAATCTTCGAGATAAGGCCCCGACACCAAGTGGAGAATGCTCGATTTGCGGTCGGGATTCTCTTCAATAAAGAACTTCTGAACGTAATTTTCTCCGTCAATGGTGTAGTCCATTTGCGCGTAAACACCTTCCCAAGCAGCCGTAACTTCGCCCACATTTTCTTTTGAATCAGAGGTATATGGATAGGCTACTTTTGCATGTCGTTGCCAGGCCTTAGGAAGAAAGGCATCACTACCCAAGCTGGTCATCAATTCACGTTCAAATTCGAGGGAGGTGAGCATTCGCCATACCTTTTCTGGAGTAGCGTTGATTTCTAGGTTTCGCGAAACAAAGGGTCGGTCGCCCAAAGACTTTACCGCAAGGTCGTCCAAAAACTCAATCTCATTCCATCGAGCAGAACCGTTTCCACCATTGGCATAACGGAAACCTACAATGGAGTCCTGTTCAACCACAATGGCTTGAATCACAATAACCAGTTCTTCTTTTTCGGTGAATTCGTTGTAGTAAGTAGCCACTTTTGGAAGGGCAAGGTCCAAAGCCTTTGCGTTGGGATGTTTTTCAGGATCAATATAAATGAGGGAACGCCCCGATTGTGCCTCCTCCTGCGTTGGGAGTCGACCTTCAATGACTTCGATTTTATCTAAGTCTTGGATGTCCATTGGAGGAAAGCCTTTCAGGTTATCCGGGCAATACCATCCGCCATAGGGATGGGGAGTTACCATAGCTTTTTCGTCTTTTTCTGGAATTTCGTCCGAACAGGCGACGGAGACGATTGCGCTTTTTTCAGCTGGGGTATTTTGTTGATCATTGAGGACGTTCGTGTCACAACCAGCAAGAAGATAAACGAAGAGGGAAAGTCCGAAAATGGAAGAGGTTTTGCTTGTAAAAATCATAAGGAAGTGAATCAAGTACTCGTCCAATTTAGCGTTATTCATTTAGAACAGATATTAAAAAGTGGTAAATATGTGCAAGGAATGAAAGCGCTGCCTCATGAACTTTGAATTGGAGGTGGTGTTTTAAATGCCACTGAGCAAGCTTCATCACCAAGAGAAAAACGAGCAAAGAATGACACACCTGAAATTAGCATTGGACTGGACCCCGAACATCAATCACATTGGCTTTCTCATCGCCAAAGAACTTGGGTTCTACGAAAATCGTGGGGTTGAGCTTGAATTGATTGATCCTTTGGCAGACAATTATTCAACCACTCCAGGGAAGAAACTAGAGCTGGGCATGGTTGACTTTGCAATCGCTCCGTTTGAAACTGTGGTGAGTTTGAACAATAAGAAGAACGCAGTCCCTGTGAAGGCCATTTATACCATTTTGCAAGAAGACTTAAGTTGTATTGCAACGTTGAAGTCGTCCAAGATCACCTCTCCCAAGGGCTTGGATGGAAAGATTTACGCGTCGTACAAAGCGAGGTATGAAGACCATATTGTGCGAGAAATGGTGACGAACGATGGCGGAGCAGGGGATTTGAACATCATTTATCCAGAGAAGTTAGGTATTTGGAATACCCTTTTGAAGAAGAAAGCTGATGCCACCTGGATTTTTGATAATTGGGAGGGAGTTGAAGCAAGGAGCAAGGGAATTGAGCTCAACTCCTTTGCAATGGCTGATTACGGCATTCCTTATGGATATTCTCCCATCGTGTTGGCGCATACCGATAAAATAGGTAGCCAGCAAGAGGCCTATTCAGGATTCGTTCAAGGCACTCGTGCTGGATTCTTGCATGTGAAAGATCATCCTGACGAAAGCAAAAAGATCCTGAGCAAGTACTTACCCAGAGAAGATTTGAAGAACATCGACTTGGATCGATCCATCTCCTTTACTGCTCCTTATTTTGGGGATGAAGATTCTTGCGGAAAAATGCAGGATAAAAGAGTCGGTCATTTTCTGCAGTGGCTCACGAATCGCGGTTTGGAACACAAGGGTATTTTGGATCAAGACCTGTTCACCAATGAGCTTTTTTGATTCATCCTCTACTTGAACAAAGGGGCTTGGAAGATACCACTATGCTAAAATCCTCGAGTATATCTGCCGCTTTTTGGTTTGAGGTCGCCAATAATAATTCGAATCAGATCAATGAACCACCAAATCCCAAAGCCTCCAAAGGTAATGAGCTGAAGCAGCCCAATACCAATGTATCCCAAGTACATTCGATGTATCCCAAAGATGCCAATAAAGAAACACAAGGCCAGGGCTACCGCTTGGTTTCCTCCACTAAGCGGGGAGTTTGGAACAAGTAGGCGGGGTGCTTTCAGTAATCCTGCACTGTTCATTTTTGGTGCTCGTGTATTCAATGCTGATTTTGGCACTTCTATTTCGAATTGGACGGGTGGCTTTTGCTTGGCTTGCCTCACTTCTTTTTTTGCACTCAAATCTTTGTCAGTGCGCACGGGTGAGGGCTGATGCGTGATGGTCAACAAGTCTCGATCGATGCTATTATCGATGGGAGTTGCTTCTATCTTTTCAGAGGCTATGTTGGCTATTTCGAACTTCTGTGAAGTTGACTGAGTGCGCGCAGCGTTGTGTTTCTTGGCGCCAATGAAAAACCCTTTGGTGTATTTCCTTTTTTGAATGAAGTTGTTGGTCATTACCTTATTTTGCGTGGCGCACGAAGCAAATAGCAGGAGGGATAAGGTGATGATGGAAAGGTGTTGGAGCTTTTTCATGGGTCTCGATTTTAAAGCCTGCTGACTTATATCAGACCAGAAAATTACGAGATTTTGGAAAGATTTGGTCCTTCATTTTCCCCTCAATGTTTTTCGAGAGTATTGCGGTATGCGAAAGGTTTTTAGTCCCCCTAAAACAACAAACTCACTCCGAGTTGCAAATCGTTAAAAAGGGCATCAATGGGAACGGGAGCTTTAGAATCATAGATGTTTTGGTACATCAAGGATAGACCGAGATGACTGGAAACGTGATACACCACCTCGGTGCTACTGGCCAATCGGTAATCTTGTAAATTGGAGAAGGTAGGCTGATAATAAGCACTCAAATCAATACTGATGGTTTTCTCAAATTCCTTTTTCAAACTGAGGTAGAGCGCCCCCCTCATTTGTTGAACGCGAACATCGGGTGAAATTTCGGGAATAAGTTCAACATCCCTCACGCCATTGTAATTCCAAAGTTCGTCTTCGAAAAAGACGCCAACTCCGGTGTACAAACCAAAATCCTTTTTCGCGATCCATTCAAAACGAAGATTGCTCCCAATTGCATACTTCTGGCGAATTCCCCTCACTTCCTGCCACATCAAAAGGGCGTAGGGTTCGAGAACAAGGTGTTTCTTGTCGATGGTGTTTTGATATTCGAGGTAGATCCATCCGCCAGACATGATTTCTTGAGCTCCGAAAATGGCGTATTCGAGCTTGTTGGATACGGTAAATCCTTGCCTTCCAATTCGAACGCTGATGTCGGCCATGTTCTCAATTTCCAGGAAGTCTTTCTGCACGTTTCGGTAGCGCAGGCTGGGAAGAATATTCCCTTTAACGTGCTGGGTAGTATCGAGAATGACGCTGAAGTTCTCGGTGTGGAGGATTTGAGATTGTAGTCCGTTAAACGCGGTGAAAACGAAGATGACAACAAGAAAGATGAGGTGTTTTTTCATTTCAAAAAAAAGCAACAAGCCATGTTTTATTTTGAGACGAAAATGATGAAAAAAGTCACTTGTTTTTGAGTTCGACCAGAATTTCATTTTTTCTTCCAAAGACCTCATAGGGAGGGTTGTAGCCAAGAAGCATGAACTTCCCAGTGTGAGCAATTCCTTCTCGCTCAAGTGCTGCTGTGAGTTGCTTGCGGTATTTTTCTATTTTTTCATCGGAGCTCCAACCACCAAAGGCAATGCAGGCCACCCTGCGAGCAGGCATTTCTTTGAACTCGATGTTTTCTTGGTTGGGGGTGGGCAAGCTGGCTTTGTTGAACTTCTTCGGTACCATAAACATCATGGTGATGCTGTCTTCCAAGCTCATGCTCACGGGAGAGGTCATGGCAATTTTTTCATTCCGCTCATTTCCCCCAAAAATGTACCCTGCCAAGATCCTGAACCCTTGGCTGGATGCTTCTTTGTAGTTGCTTGAATTGAGCTTCACTGAGGTGAATAAACTGGGGGCATAGTTCCTGATTTCGAATTCAGGGTATTTTTTTTCGAGCTGATAAGAATAGGTTTCGATGTTGTTCTGGCTGTTCTTCGCGAAGATTTGAACGAGAATAAAGCCGATGAGTAAAATTCCAAAGAGGACGGAAAGGAAGATCATTGCTTTTTTGCGGATTTTCATAATAGAGTAGATAGGCACAAATTACCTTGTTTTCTATCATTTTGTTCAGTCAGGCGATGGGCTTGATGGAGGTGAGAGTTTGTGTTTGCTACGGGCGACAAAAAACTCGTGAGTATACCTTATTTAAAAACACCCTGGGGACAGCACCCCTGTCCCCTGACACGAAGTTCGTTTGTTCAACAATACCGCGCTTGAGAACTTTGCCTTTAAGCTATTTTGTTTTGTGCTTGAGCTTGAAATGTTTTTTTTTCTGCGAAGTTCTGTCGTTTTTGAAGGGCCATTGTTTTAAGCCAATCCATTTGGAACAACCATGCCTTCTTTCAACTTCCAGCAAACCAAACTTTCCACGGAATGATGAACGGAATCACCAAAACCCAGATTATAAAAAAGGAGGCCATTCCTTTGGGAAAGGGCAAATTGGCTTTGAAAGCAGGCAGTGCCACTAGAAATAGCCAAGTTCCTTTGTAAATCAATTGAACCAATAAGATCGGAGAGAAAGTGATGGGTTTCCAAAGTCCGAGACCGGAAATCAGCGCAATGGATAACCACAAGCACCCCACTAAGCGAACGAGATCGGTGTGTTCATAAGCTCCGGCGAAAATTGTTGCACTCGCTTTTTCTGCTTGAAACATAGAAGTAAAGGCAATTTGTCCGGCAACAATAATGTTCAAGATGTAAATGATTCGAAGGGCGATCATGGGTTCGAGGTTTTAGCGAGTTGTTCTACTTGGCGTTTGAAATTTTCCATTACATGGGGAAGCACTTTTTTGAATTTCCCGCCCAAGAATAGTGCAAAGATATTTCCGCTCAAGCCTCCAAAACTGATTTCATCACGAAATATGCATTTTTCTCCGTGGCGAACAATTCTCCGCTCCATATCCAAATGTCCGAGCGGCATTTTTGTTCGCACCCGGTAAGAACTGCCTTCCTGAAGTTGGGTGATGGTGAATTTTAATTGCGGACCGCTCATGGGGATCATCGTTCCCTGACTGCCCAACTGGAAGGCTTGATTCATTTCCGCCTCTTTTAATTCCGTGTCCCATTTTGGCCAATGTTCCACTTGGCAAAGGTAGTTCCAGGCCAAGTTACTTGGAGCAGTGATGTGGATTTCTTCGGCAAATCGTTTTCTTGAGTGCTTCATGTTTTTTACTGCGAAGTAATCCTTCAGCCCGAAGAAAAAAAAGCACCTCGGTTAACTAATCAAGCAATTTCCCGCGAATTCTACTCAATGATTGTGGAGCGATTCCCAAAAAAGATGCGAGGTGTTTTTGGGGCAAGCGAAGTAGGAGATCACCCTGTTCTTGAAGCATTTTGCGGTACCTGTTTTCAGGTGTTTCACTTTGAAGCTCTTCTAGGATAACTTCGGTGAAGTACTGCACTTCTTGGGTGATTTTTTGGGCGAATGTTCGATAAACCGACAAATTCATGAGCCTTTGATGATCTGAATAACGGATGCCCCAAGCAACACTGTCTTCGATTGCGGCGATGTTTTCTCGAGAGGGTTTTTCTTGAAAAAAACTGTATTGAGCAGTGAAAAAATAGGGAGCTATGGTGAAGAATTTATTCATTTCTTCGCCAGAACGGTGAACGAAATAACGGAGGAGTCCGCTTTCCAAAAACCAGAGTTGCCGGCAAATTTCACCTTCCTTCAAGAGGAGTTCATTCTTTCGAAAGCTTGCCTTTTCGAAGGGGGCAGAAATGCTTTTCCAATCATCATCCGATAATTCCACGTAGTTTTCTATAAACTGCCGCATGGACTTTAAAGTGCAATCTTCTGCTTGGTTCGAAAGCGTTTTCATCGTTCGTTTTTTGATTCAAATGAGGTTCAATGAACGTCAATTTCAGCGCCCAAATCACTCAAATCGGCAAAAAAGTCGGGATACGATTTGCCCACTGCTTCGGCGTCTTCAATGGTGATGGGAGCTCCTGCCAATCCTAGAATAGCTGCGGCCATGGCTATGCGGTGGTCGTGATGCGAATGAAGCACCGCTTTTTGAACTTTCCCCGGATGAATGATCATCTTATCATCCACAAGTTCAACCTGAATACCTGCTTTTGCAAATTCTTCTTGAATGGCGAGAGCGCGGTTGCTTTCTTTATGGGTCAAGCGGTGGGTTCCGTGAATGGTACTGGGCTTTTTGGCGAAAACGGCCATGGCAGCGAGCACGGGAAAGAGGTCCGGACAATCACTGGCATTAAATTCAAAGCCCCTTAGTCGGTGAGAATGGATGTGCAAGCCTTCATCGGTGTTCATCAAGCGGGCTCCAGCAAAGAGCAAGGCACCTTTCACCGACTCGTCTGCTTGTGTGAATCGAGTTCCCAAGCCTTCTACGGCAAATTTATTTCCTCCAGCAACTGCACCTGCGGCAAAGATGGCTGCTGCTGCGCTCCAGTCTCCTTCAATGGTGATTTCACTGGGCTGGTAAGATTGTTTTCCCCGAATCTTAAAAGTATGATACTCCTTCCGTTCAATTTCAATTCCAAAGACTTCAAGAATTTCCAAAGTTAGATCGATGTAAGGGGTGCTTTTGAGGTCTTTGACGTGAAGTGTGCTGTCGTTTTCAGCCAAAGGAAGCGCCATGAGCAAACCGGTGAGAAATTGTGAACTCATGCTTCCATCTACTTCAATTTCTCCTCCTTTGAGCGGACCTTGAACATCTAAGGGAAGTTTGCCTTTGTTGCTCTTGCATGCTGCTCCAAGTGCGGGTAGAAGGGTGTCGAATTGTCCCATGGGGCGTGTCATCAAAGATCCTTCTCCCACGATGGTCATGGGGGTGCTGAGAAGCGCAATAATGGGGGTAAACATTCGCGTACCGAGTCCGGATTCTCCCATGTGGACAAAATCTTGTACTGGATTCATTCCTCCATGAACGTGCAGGGCGCCATCTACGAGTTCTGTTTTTGCTCCAAGTTGTTCGATGACGGCTCCGATGTTGAGGCAGTCTTCGCTGGATGCGGGTTGATGAATGATGCTTGTTCCCTTGGCCAAAAGTGCGGCGGCCAAAGCTCTTTGCATGATGCTTTTTGAACCAGGAACGGTGACGGATCCCTCCAAGGGAGAAGGATAAACGGTGAGCTTCATTATTTTTTGATTCCGGTGTAAATGGTGGCAATTCCGCCAGTCAAACGGTGTTGTTGAACGTCGGTATAGCCACACTTTTGCATGATGTCCATAAACTCATCTCCTTGCGGAAACACTTGAACACTTTCCGGCAAATAGGTGTAAGCCCTGCTGTCTTTCGATACCAATTTACCTACCAAAGGCATCACTACTTTGAAGTAAAACCAAAACAATTGTTTGAAAGGAAAGGCTTTCGGTTTGGAAAATTCCAAAACCAATCCCATCCCGTTAGGCGCAAGCACGCGGTGCATATCGCTTAAGCCCTTTTCCAAGTTTTCGAAGTTTCGAACGCCAAAGGCTACGGTGAAGGCGTCAAAGTAATTGTCTTCGAAAGGCAGGTTTTCACTGTCTCCATATCGGAGGTCAATGACCTTCTCGTAACCGCGCTTTTTGACTTTTTTCCGACCTATTTCGAGCATCCCATTGGAAATATCTACGCCAATAATTTCGGTAGCACCCAGTCCCATTCGTTGGGCTTCAATGGCAAAGTCGCCGGTTCCTGTGGCTACATCCATGAGGCGTTTCGGACCTCTTTTCTTCAAGATTCGAATGGCTTTCTTTCTCCAAAGCACATCAATTCCCAGGGAGAAAAAATGATTGAGTGCATCATAGCTGTGGGCAATGTTGTCAAACATTTCTGCCACTTGCTCTTTTTTGGCCTTGTCTTCTGGTGAGGTGTACGGAGTTACTTTGGTTCCCATATTTTCGATTTATCCCACCATGGTATGGCCTTCGGGATATTTATAATTTTTACTTATCGTTTCTCGCGCTACGGCAAAGGCCACAGTGAGCGTTCCCACACGCCCAACAAACATGCTCGCTGCAATGATGATTTTTCCTGCAGCACTGAGTTCAGCGGTTATTCCAGTGCTGAGTCCAACCGTTCCCATGGCACTGACTTGTTCAAACATGAGGTCGAGAATGTTTCTGCCTTCTTGAGCCAGTATGTGCGACTCTGTAATGCACAACAAAAAGGTGCAGATAAGGTTCCCTACAACGAAGAAAAGCAATACGGAATAGGCACGGGAGATGAGCAAATACGAGATGCTTCTTTTGTATAGCGTGGTTTGCGATTTACCTTGTATGGTGGCGAGTACGTTGGCTGTGATGATGGCAAAGGTGGATGTTTTGATCCCACCACCGGTAGAACTGGAAGAGGATCCGATAAACATCAGAATGATCAGCACAAAAAGCATGGGAACACCGATGGACCCGATGTCAACCGTGTTAAAGCCTGAGGTTCGGGTTACTGACTGAAATACGGCCGTAGTAACTTTTCCAAACATGGATTGTCCTGCCATGGTGTTCTGGTCTTCCAAAACAAAGTAGAGAATGGCCCCCACTGCCACCAGTCCAATGGAGTAGTAAAGTGCAATTTTAGTACTGAAGGTAATTTGCTTCCAAGGGTGTTTTAGTCGGTTGCGCAATTCTTTGGGGTCGAACAGGTTGAACACGGCCATCATCCCAAGTGCACCAAAGAAGACCAAAATGGTGACAATCCAATGAACGTAGTAGTTGTTCGCTACAAGTGGGTCGCCCAATCCACCGGAAAAGAGCGAAATTCCAGCGTTGTTGAAGGCGCTAACTGAATGGAATATGCTAAAAAACCAGCGTTCTCCATTGCTGGTGAATGGGATGGCATCGTCCCAGAAAACGTACATGAGTACGGTACCTACCAACTCAATTCCGGTGCTCCAAACCACGACTTTGGTGAACATTCCAGTGGCGGAAATGGAGGTTTCTCTGTTCACAAAGTCTTCAATGCTGTCGTGTTGCTTCACACTGAGTCCGAACTTGGCAGCCAAGGCGAGGAATGATCCGAAGGCAATGATGTTCAAGCCTCCCAGTTTGATGAGGATCATGAGGACAAATTGCCCTTTGAAGGTGAAGAAGTTTGGCGTGTCTTCAACCATTAAGCCCGTAACACAGGTGGCGGATGTGGAGGTGAAGAAGGCATCGAGAAAGTTCATACTCCCTGGGATGGTGGTCATTTCCGGTAGCATGAGGAGCCCAGTTCCTCCCAAGATCAGGGCGGAAAAACTGAAGATGAAGATGACGGATGGATGAACTTTGAAACGGGGAAGAACAGGACCCAAGCGCTTCAGTTCAATCCAAACCACGGAGAAGAAGTACACTTGAATGAAGATGTTCCTGAGATCGGTAAAAGAGGTAAATCCCAATCGTTGAAAGAGGGCTTCAACGAGGAGGGTGTCAAAAAGGTTGTAGCTCACGGCTTCCACCACGAGTAAGAGCATGAGGAGCCCTTCAAACCAGGAGTTTTTGATGAATTTGAGTGGTGAAAAATCATACAAGATGCGAACGAGGTAGTGCAACACATAAAAAGCAAACGAGCCTTTGATGATCATCAAAAGCTGGTTTTGTTGCTCAGGATTGTGCTCAAATCCGTAATAATAAATGAGCACTACAATGGAGAGCAGTGATACGATGAGGTTGAGAAAACGCCCAGCTCGCAGCACTTTTTCCTTCGTCCCGTAGAGGAAGATGTTGATCCGTTCTCTGATGGGGTCGAGGCTCATTCTTGGCAGAGTTTTTCAGCTTCTAATAGGAGTTTTTCCTTGTTGATGGGCACAACTCCCACGCGTTCACAGACGAGTCCACCGGCCAAATTCGAGACGCTGGCAATGCTTACAGGGTCTGCACCAGCTGCCAAAAGCAAGCTCGATACGGAAATAACGGTATCGCCCGCTCCAGACACGTCGGCAATTTCACGTGGATGGGCAGGCAAGATTTCAAATCCGTCTTTCCACTGAATGCACACTCCGTATTCACTGAGGGTAACCATGGAGCAGGCGCAATTCAAGGCGGTGGTTAATGCCTGTACTGCCTTTTGTAGCGATTCCTGATTTTCAGGGTTCACCTCAATTTTGAGGCCTTCCCGCAATTCTTTGAGGTTGGGCTTGAATAAATCAACGCCTTGGTATTCAAAGAATTGGTCTTTTTTGGGGTCCACACAGGTGGGGATGTTTCTTTTTTTCGCGGCGGCTATCACTTCTTGGATGAGTCGGGGAGTGAGCACTCCTTTGTCATAATCTTCGAATACAATCGCGGCGATGTTTTGGGTCCCCATGATTTCCAAACAGCGATCAATGAGGGCGTCTTCGTCGCTTTTGGCTAGCGGACTAAGGTCTTCTTCATCCACACGTAGGAGGTGCTGTCCGTCAGCAATAATGCGTGTTTTTGTGGTGGTAATTCGGCTACTTGAGGCAACAATTCCTTCTTCGGAAAAATCGCCTTTGTTCAACAATGCACGAAAAACACTTTCTTTTTCATCTTTTCCAATCACTGAACAAATGATGGGGTCGGCGCCCAAGGTTTTCAAATTCAGCGCAACATTTGCCGCGCCTCCCAAACGGTTTTCCCTGCCCGAAATGTGGGCCACTGGAACGGGTGCTTCGGGTGAGATGCGGTTTACTTTCCCCCAATAGTAGGCGTCGATCATGACGTCTCCCACTACCAATACGTTCATTCCATTGAAGGATTGAAACCACTTATTCAGGTCTGCTTTGTTCACGTTTTCTTCTTTAATCGTTGAGCGCTTGCACGGCTTTTTCAATTCGGTCCATGGCGTTCTCCAAGTCTTCCATACTCGCCGCGTAACTGATTCTTAGTCCGTTCGGATCACCAAAGGCTTCTCCTGCTACCACGGCCACGTGTGCTTCTTCCAAAAGGTACATGGCGAGGTCTTGTGAATTTTGAATGCTTCCGCCACTCCAGTTTTTTCCAATCAACTCTGAGATGTCTGGAAAGGCATAAAAGGCACCTTCAGGGGTGTTGATTTTAATGCCCGGCATGGCTTCGAGCCGACCCAAAACATAATCTCTTCGTGCTTTGAAGGCGTCAATCATGTAGCGCACTTCCTTCGGATCAGCGAGCACGGCTGCTTCTGCTGCTTTTTGAGAAACGGCGCAGGGGGCACTGGTAAACTGACCTTGAATTTTGTTGCAGGCGTCGGCAATCCATTTTGGTGCGCCGATGTAGCCTAACCTCCAGCCGGTCATGGCAAACCCTTTCGAAACTCCGTTCACAGTAATTACGCGATCATAAATGCTTTTGTTTTGTGCCAAACTAGCATGCTCGCTTTGATAGTTGATGAGCTCGTAGATTTCATCTGAGATCACAAAAAGGTGCTCGTGCTTCTCAATTACCTCGCTCAAATCACGCAATTCTTTTCCGGTATACACCGATCCCGACGGATTGCAAGGTGAGCTGTAGATCATCATTTTTGTGCGAGCGGTGATGTGCTTTTCGAGAAGGGCAGGGGTGATTTTGAAATCGTCTTCAATGCTGGTTTCGATGATCACTGGGATTCCCCCCGCAACTTTCACAATTTCGCTGTAACTCACCCAATATGGGGCAGGGAGCAAAACTTCATCACCATCGTTCACCAAACTCAACACTACGTTGGCAATGGATTGTTTGGCTCCGGTGGAAACCACAATTTGTTCAGGGCTGTAGTCGAGATCATTGTCGCGCTTGAACTTCTTTGAAATGGCGTCTCTCAAAGATTGGAGACCATTCACCGGAGTGTAATGCGAAAAATTATCGTCAATGGCTTGCTTGGCGGCGTCTTTGATGAATTCAGGAGTGTCGAAATCGGGTTCCCCCAAACTCAATCCGATGATATCAATTCCTTTCGCTTTCAATTCACGCGTCATCCTCGCCATAGCAAGGGTTGCAGATTCTGAAAGTCGATTAATGAGAGCAGATGTTTTTTCCACAGGTCTTTAGATTGAAAGCAAAGCTAATGAAGATGCACAAATAGAGCATATCTCCTTCATGATTTCACATCATTTAAGCGATGCTGGGCTCGGTTTTTTTCTTTTTGCTGATGAGAAGCAGTCCAATAAAGGTGAGTCCGGCGTTCAACAAAATCAACAGTGCTCCCATTTGAAATCCACCTAAAAGCTGCTTGGAGTAAGTGAAGAGGAGGATGCTGATGATGGGGCTCAATAAAGCGACAACGATCAAACCAATGGAGGGGAGTTGTCTTTTGGTGTACAAACCGAAGATGAAGAGTCCGATGAGCGGACCGTAAGTGAGTCCGGCCAAAAAGATCACTTTCATGATGGCGCTCATGTCCAAAAGCGCATACAATTCGATGACAATAAAGAAAAGAACAACACTCATGATGATGTGTACCCTTTTTCGAAGGATCACCTGGCGTTCTTCGCTCTTCTTTTCGATGTCGAGAAAATCGATGCACACCGAGGTGGTTAGAGAGGTGAGAGCGCTGTCTGCACTGGAGTAGGCAGCGGCAATCAGGCCGAGAAGAAAAAACACCCCCAAGGAGAGTCCGAAAACATCGGAGTTCATCGCCACCAAAGGAAAAAGGAGATCGCTCTTTGGGGCACCAGCGTCGTTCAATGGAAGCACAATTCCCGCCTTTGTTTGGTACATGAACAATAGCGCTCCCAAGCCCATGAAGAGCACGTTGACAATCAACAGCACAATGGCGAAAGAGATCATGTTTTTTTGAGCATCTTTGATGTTCGGACAAGCGAGGTTTTTCTGCATCATGTCTTGATCCATCCCCGTCATCCCGATACAAATAAAAAAGCCGCCAATAAATTCCTTGCCGAAGTGGTGATTGTTGGTCCAGAAATCGTTGAACTGCCATATTTGGCTGTATGGGCCACTAGCGATGGTGTTGGTCATTTCAACAAAACCCAAATTGAGTTCTTGGGAAATAAGCACCATCGATAGCACAAGGGAAATGAGCATGAATGCTGTTTGCAGGGTATCGGTGAAGATGATGGTTTTGATTCCACCGCGAAAAGTGTACACCCAAATCAATAAGATGGAAAATATCACCGTCACCCAAAACGGCACTCCCCAAGCGGAAAAAAGGATCTCTTGCAGAACGGTAGCCACCAGTAAAAGACGGATGGATGCACCGATGCTTCGAGAAAGGAGGAAATAAAAGGCGCCCGTTTTGTAAGCAGCGGTTCCAAAGCGTTCTTCAAGGTATTGGTAGATGGAGGTAACGCCCATTTTATAGTACACCGGCATGAGCACATAGGCGATGAATAAATAGCCCAAACCAAAGCCCAAAACCATTTGTAGGTAGCTCATTTGGTCGAGGGGATTTCCCACCTTTCCCGGCACTGAGATGAAGGTAATACCGCTCAAGCTGGCTCCAATCATACCAAAAGCCACCAGATACCAAGGTGCTTTTTTATTGGCCAAAAAGAAGGTTTTGTTGGTGGCTTTTTTACCGGTAAACCACGAAATCGCTAGCAACACTGCAAAGTAAGCGAGGATAAGGCTAAGGATGAAAATCGGACTCATACCGCAAAGATGGTGATTCCATTGTGTTGTTGTACTTTTGACCGCATGAATCTGCCTTCAAAATGGATCGAAGCCGCCGTTGATCAAATGTCGAGCCTGCCCGGTATTGGGAAAAAAACAGCCCTGCGTTTGGTGCTTTCACTCCTCAACCGGAGCGAAGATGAGGTGGAGCGCTTTGCCCGTTCAATGACGCAGATGAAAGAGAAGGTGCACGAATGTTCGACATGCCATCATTTTTCCGACGAAGAGCATTGTGCCGTGTGCAGCTCGCCCAAGCGAAATTCCAGGCTCATTTGTGTGGTTGAAGACAGCAGAGATGTGATGGCCATTGAGGCAACGCAGCAATATCCTGGCGTTTATCATGTTTTGGGAGGGATCATTTCCCCGATGGACGGATTGGGTCCGGCAGACCTCAACATTGCTTCATTGATTCAGCGGGTGCAATCTGGTGAGGTGGATGAAATCATCTTTGCGCTGAGTACCACGATGGAAGGGGAGACCACTGCATTTTTTCTGTACAAGAAATTGAGTGCTTTTGACGTTACCCTCTCGGCCATTGCCCGCGGAGTCGCCATTGGAGATGAAATTCAGTATGCTGATGAACTCACCTTAGCGCGCTCCATAGCCCAACGCACCCCTTACGAAAACGCCATCAAACGTTCATGAAGCTTAGCGTCATTATTGTCAACTACAACGTGGAATTCTTCCTCGAACAATGCCTTCACTCGGTTGAAAAAGCCATTTCAGGGATGGAAGCGGAAGTTTTTGTGGTCGATAACGTTTCTGTTGATGGCTCTTGCGCGATGGTGAAAGAGAAATTTCCTTGGGTGAATCTCATTGAAAATACCGAGAACGTGGGCTTTTCGAAAGGGAATAACCAAGCCATGCGGATTTCCAAAGGAGAGTACTTTTTGCTCCTCAATCCCGACACGGTAGTGGAGGAAGATACCTTCTCCAAGGTGGTGGATTTTATGGATGAACATCCTGAGACGGGCGGACTAGGAGTGAAGATGGTGGATGGGAAAGGAAATTATTTGCCGGAGAGTAAACGCGGACTCCCAACACCGTGGGTAGCATTTTACAAGATTTTTGGTTTGAGTGCGCTTTTCCCGAAGAGCAAACGCTTCAATCGCTATTATTTAGGCAATTTGAGTCCGGATGAAACCCATGAAATTGAAATACTCTCCGGTGCATTCATGATGATGCGAAAAAAGGCCTTGGATGAAGTTGGGCTTTTGGATGAAGCCTTTTTCATGTACGGCGAAGACATTGATTTGAGTTGGAGAATTGTTCTTGGCGGATACAAGAACCACTATTTTCCGCACACCAGAATCATTCATTACAAAGGGGAAAGCACAAAGAAGGGCAGTTTGAACTACGTTTTTGTGTTCTACAACGCCATGATCATTTTCGCCAAAAAGCACTTTGATGCTCAACACGCTAAGGTGTTCAGTTTCCTCATCAAAAGTGCCATCTACCTCAGGGCGGCTTTGGCCATCATTACCCGTTTTGTCAAGAGTGCTTGGCAAGCCGTTCTGGATTTTGCTTTGATTTTGGGAGGACTTTGGGTGATGCAAGACGCCTACGCTCAATTGTCAAATAAGATCTACGACGAGCGCCTTTCTGCTGTTGCCTTCTCCATGTATGCACTCACTTGGATGGGGAGCATTTTGTTTAGCGGAGGATATGACAAGCCTGTAAAATTGGGCAAAATCATGAAAGGTGTTTTGCTGGGAGCCGCGGTGATTTTGATGGCCTATTCCCTCTTGCCCGAAGCTTTGCGTTTTTCGCGGGCCATGATTTTGTTGGGAACCCTTTGGGTAAGTGTGGTTTTTGTTTTGAGCAGAAGCTTGATGCACGCTTTGGTGAAGGGGAGTCATCGTTTTTCGGGAAGCACAGTAAAGCGCTATGCCTTGGTAGGATCGAACGAAGAAATTGACCGTATTGAACACCTGATGCAGCAAACACGGTCAGGTATGCCTTTTCGAGTGCACGTAGCGGTAGATGAACAGGCAGATGGTCATTCAAGTGGTGTGGGTCATGTTTCCCAATTGGATGAAATCATTCGCGTACACAAAATCAACGAAGTGGTGTTCTCCGGCAAAGATCTCGAGGCAAAATCCATCATTGAACACATGAGTACGCTCGATCATCGCGGTTTGGATTTCAAAATTGCACCTCCAGAAAGCTTGAGCATTATTGGGTCCAACAGCATTGATGCATCCGGCGATGTTTTTATTTTGGATACCAACGCCATCAGCAAGTCGGCAAACCAACGAAACAAACGCACCTTGGACCTTATTTTGAGCATGGTGTTCTTGCTCATTTCGCCCGTTTTTATGTGGATTCAAAAACAGCCTTTTGGATTTTTGCGAAACATCGTACAGGTGTTCTTCGGAAAAAAGACGTGGGTGGCTTATGCTGAGAGCAACACCAAATTGCGCTTGCCTAAAATTCGAAATGGGGTGGTTCCGGTGAATTTCAAGCTGAAAGAACTCAATCCAGCTGCTGAAGTGAACGAGCGTTTGAATGTGGTTTATGCTCGAAATTATCAAGTTAGGAAGGACCTGAGACTGCTCATTCAAGCTTGGCGCGATCTCGGCGCTTAAATAAGGCAATTCCCAAATTTTCGTGTAATTTTGTGCTGCTTTTTAAAAACGTGTTAGGATGGCGCAAATTGAACTTTTATTGCCTAAAATGGGCGAGAGTGTAGCTGAAGCTACGATCATTAAGTGGTTGGTTGAAGAGGGACAAGCGGTTGAGGCCGACGACCCCATTGTTGAAATCGCCACAGATAAGGTGGACTCAGAAGTTCCTGCGCCAGAAGACGGTGTTGTGGTGAAAAAGATGGTGAACGATGGTGATGTGGTTGAAGTAGGCCAAGTGATTGCCATCATCAGCACGGATGGAGAAGCTGCTGCTAGTCCGGCTGCTCCAAGCCAAGAAGCGGCACCGCAAACACCAGTAAAGGCTGAAAACAACGCTCAACCGAGTCCAGAAGTTGTGGCAGCAGTAAGCGCACCTTTGGATGCGGAAATTTCGAAAACTGGTCCTTCCGGACGTTTTTATTCACCCCTCGTTAGAAGCATCGCCAAGGAGGAAGGAATTCCAATGAGTGATTTGGAAAACATCAAAGGAAGCGGTCAGGACGGAAGAGTGACCAAAAGCGATATCCTAGCATTCATTGCCAATGGTAAGAACGGAACTCCTTCAGTGAGCGCTCCAGCTCCCGTTCAAACAGTGAGTACTCCTGCGCCATCAAGCAGAGCGAATACAGACACTCCAAGCAAACCAAGCGCTCCAAAATCGAATGTAGCCATTGGTCCGAACGACGAAATCGTTGAAATGGACCGGATGAGAAAGCTCATTGCAGAGCACATGGTGCATTCCAAGCACACCTCACCACACGTTACTTCCTTTGTAGAAGCGGATGTAACCAACATCGTAAATTGGAGAAACAAAACGAAGAAATCATTTGAGCAAAACGAAGGAGAGAAGCTCACCTTCACGCCAATTTTCATGGAAGCTGTGGTGAAAGCCATTAAAGATTTTCCTGGAGTGAACGCCCAAGTGGATGGTGATCGAATCATCATGAAGAAGGACATCAACATCGGTATGGCTGCTGCCCTTCCAAGCGGAAATTTGATCGTTCCTGTAATTAAAAACGCCGATCAACTCAATATGGTTGGTTTGGCGAAGAAAGTGAATGATTTGGCAACAAGAGCGCGAGCCAATAAACTTTCCCCAGACGATATCTCAGGAGGCACGTTCACCCTCACCAATGTTGGTACTTTCGGAAACGTGATGGGAACCCCGATCATCAATCAACCTCAAGTGGCCATTCTCGCTGTAGGAGCCATTCGCAAACGTCCGGCCGTGCTCGAAACCCCGCATGGAGACGTGATTGCGATTCGTCACATGATGTTTTTGAGTCACAGTTACGACCACCGTGTAGTGGACGGAATGCTGGGTGGAAGCTTCGTCAGAAGGGTTGCCGATTATCTCGAAGCATTCGACCCAGAACGTCAGATTGGCTAATGATTTAAACAAGTATTGGTAATTCTCAGAGATTCAAGTATTTTTACGCTGTTGCTAAACGTAAAACACTGATGAAACGACCATTACTTATCACACTCTTAAGTCTTTTAATTCTACCGGCCATTGCGCAAATGTCGTCGAGAGAATTCACCACACAATTCCTGGAGGCCAACCGCCTCATGGAAGAAAAGTACTGGTCAAAGTCGATCGACGCATGGAAAGGTGTCCTCCAAATGGATCCCTCCAACGCGAACGTCAACTACAAGTTGGGGTATTGCTACATGCAAACGGCTAACGACAAAAAAGCTGCTCTGCCTTACCTCGAGGTGGCTACAAGCGAGCGTGTTGCAAAGAAATACGATCCCTTCGACCCTAAAGAAAGCAAAGCACCAGTGGAGGCCTTTTACTATTTGGGGAAATCACAGCATTTGGACTATCAATTGGATAAAGCCATTGATTCCTTCAGCACCTTTCAATCCAAAGTTTCGAAAAAGCACTACATGTACCGTTTGGCAGAACGTCAAATCGAAATGTGCAACAACGCGAAGTATCAAGTTGCCCATGATCAGAACTATTTGATCTCCAATGTAGGACCGGTAATCAACGAAGAAAGCAACGATTATTCTCCTGTCATCTCACTCGATGAAAGCTCGATGTTCTTCACCTCTCGAAGATTGAGAAACGATAGCACCAACGAAGACGTGATTGACTCAGATACCGGAGAGTTTTTTGAAGACATCTACGTTTCCTATAAAGACAAAACAGGAACGTGGTTGGAACCTGAGTTGTTGAACATCAATACAGACGGACACGCAGCTACCATCTCAACCTCTCCGGACGGACAAACCCTGTACATCTACTACGATGAAAAGGGAGACGGACAGATTTGGAAATCGGTGCTTTTTGGAGAAACTTGGAGCGAACCTGAAATGATGGGGTCTGACATCAATAGCGATGCTTGGGAAACGCACATTACTGTGAGCGCGGATGAGCAAACCTTGTACTACGTCTCAAACCGTGAAGGTGGTTTTGGAGGACGAGACATCTACCGTTGTGTGAAATTACCTACGGGCGAATGGAGTAAAAGTTTGAACGTAGGAGCAGCGTTGAATACAGAGTGGGAGGAAGAAAGCCCATTCTTGTCGGCCGATGGCAAAACCTTGTATTTCGCGTCTCAAGGACACAATTCGATGGGGGGATTTGATATTTTCTACTCTACTTTGGGTGATGACGGCGAATGGAGCAAGCCGGTGAACATTGGTTATCCATTGAATACCGTTGAAGATGATGTGTTCTTTGCCCCAGCAGCAAATTCAAAAAGAGCTTATTATTCCTCTCAGAAAGAAGGCGGTTATGGTTTGAAAGACATCTATGTGGTGGACATGCCCGATTCTCCTGTAGAATCTGATTTGGCCGTTTTGAAAGGCTTCATTTACCCTGCACAAGGTCAGGAACTACCAGAAGACATTTTTGTGATGGTGACCAACAAGCAGACCGGCGATGTTACCGAATACCGTCCGCGTCAAAGAGATGGAGCATACATCACCATTCTCAACCCTTGCGACAGTTACCAAATCGATTATGTGGTAAACAATGACATCTACCAGCAAGAATTTATTAATGTACCCTGCGACGGTTCGTATTCTGAAATCAACAAGGAGATTTTCTTATTGCCAGTGAATCTCGCTGGTGAGGAAGAACCGATGGTTGATGAAGTGCCCGTTCCAAAAGAAGAGCCGAAGCCAGAAGTGGAACCCGGTATACGAGGTGTAAACGATTACTTGGGAACGGGAGTTACCGTGGGATCTACTTTCATCGATGGGGAGGCCTATTTCCAGCGTTATTTTGTGTATGACTTCGATGCCTTTGCAGAAGAAGAAAGTGAGTTCTCTGATTTCATCAACAACCTTGTAAGCCTTATTGAAGCCAACGGAGCTGCCACTGTGATCATTGAATCGTCTGCGTCAAAAGTACCTTCTTCACGATTCAAAAGTAACGAAGACCTCACCGCGAACAGAAACAAAACAGCCGAAAAGCAAATTGTTGCGGCCCTCAATAAAAGAGGATTTAAAAAAGGAAAAGATTATAATTTCGGTGAACCACGGAAATTGGTTGGAGGACCAAAATACCGTAACGATGCGCAAACCAATAAAGCCACGTATGAGTTGTATCAGTACATCAAAGTGTGGGCCTATTAATTGGTTGTGAACAATGTTTTATTGAATAGAAAAAGCCCTCAAAGGAGGGCTTTTTCATTTCTGCTTAACAGTTAAAGCCGAAGCCTTAACAAACTACTCTACTCATAAGCTTAACGCAATTCGAGCTTTGCTTCGTATTCCTAGGCTGAATTTTTCTTTAAGCCAAGGATTGAACCTTAAATTGACGGCGTTTCCGCTCGCTTTTTCTATTTTCGAAGAATGAAATTGAACCTCAAAAAGCCCCTCGTATTTTTCGACCTAGAAACTACGGGAACCAATGTTGCCAGCGATCGAATAGTTGAAATTGCTTTCGTGAAAATCATGCCCGATGGAAGCATCGTTCAACGCCCAGACAAAAGAGGAAAAGAACACCGCATTCTCATCAACCCGGAACAAGAGATTCCTATTGAAACATCCATGATTCATGGTGTATATACTGAAGATGTGAAAGATGCCCCAACGTTCAAAGAAATGGCTCCCAAGTTCTTCAAATTCATTCATGGTTGTGATTTGGGTGGGTTCAACAGCAACCGCTTTGACATTCCCTTGTTGGCGGAAGAATTTCTACGTGCGGGCATTGATTTTAGCGTTGAAGACCGCAATTTGATCGATGCTCAAGTGATTTTTCACATGATGGAACAACGCACCTTGAGCGCTGGATATCAATTCTATTGCAACAAAACCCTCGAAGGTGCTCATGAAGCCTTGGCAGATACCATGGCCACTTATGAAATCTTTGCGGCACAAGTTGAACGCTATGCCGATACGGTGTTCACCGATAAAAAAGGAGTGGAGAGCAAGCCCATTGTGAACGATATGGATGAGCTGCATAAATTTTGTCAGCGCACCAACAATGTTGATCTACTCGGACGAATAGTGTACAACGAAAATAAAATTCCCGTGTTCAATTTTGGGAAGTATCGCGGACAAGCAGTCAAGGACGTGCTCGATCGGGATGCGGGATACTATGGGTGGATGATGCAAGGAGATTTTCCATTGTACACCAAAAAAGTTCTCAGCGATATCAAAAATGGTAAAGCCCTCTAAATGAAGCGGGTCATCGTTCTTGTTTCCAACGACCTGTCACACGATCAGCGGGTACGCAAAACATGCGACGCCCTTCTCGAACGTGGATTTGAGCCTTTATTAGTAGGAAGGAAGTTGGCGAGCAGCGTTCCCATGGAGCGGCCGTATCCATTTGTGCGTTTCCGACTTCCTTTTGAGCGAGGAGCCCTGTTTTATGCAGCCTTGAACCTGCGTTTGTTGGTGTTTTTGATGTTCAAGAAAGCAGATCTTATTTGGGCGAATGATCTCGACACCTTACTACCCGCATTCTTAGTAGCTCGATTGCGAAGAATTGAGTTGTTTTATGACAGTCATGAATACTTCACCGAGGCAGCCGGCTTGGAAGGAAGGAAGTTTCAAAAACGGACATGGGAAGCCATTGAGAAATTTTGTTTTCCAAAGCTGAAGCGAGTCACCACCGTTAATCAAAGCATTGCCGAGATTTACGAAAAGAAGTACGGTGTAACCGTTGAAGTGCTGCGCAACGTTCCAGAGCAACAAGAGCACTTTACACCAACACCGCGGGCGGTTTTGGGCTTGGACGACGACAAGTTTATTGCCATTTTACAAGGAGCCTTTTTGGATATCGATCGGGGTGCATTGGAAGCAGTAGCAGCCATCCCGCTGTTGCCGGAACGTTTTCAACTCCTTCTTATTGGTGCTGGTGAAGAACACGAAGCCGCCAAAAAATGGGTGAAAGAGCGCGGCTTGGAAGACCGAGTGATCATCAAAGACAAACTCCCATACCTCGAGTTGAAGGCCTACACATCGGCATCGGATGTAGGACTCACTTTGGACAAAGGTTTGTATTTCAACTACCTCTATTCGTTGCCCAACAAAATCTTCGATTACGTGCATGCTGGCATTCCGGTATTGGCCACTCAATTGCCTGAAGTAGGAAGAGTAGTGAACGAAGAAAGGATTGGAATATGCATCGAACAATGCCAGCCCCAAACCATCGCCAATGCCCTCCTGGAAATGGAGTCACTCGGAAAAGAACACTTCTCAGCAGCCCTCCAAAAAGCCCAGAAAAAGTTCTTCTGGCAAGAAGAAGTGAAAGTCCTCGACAAACTCCTCCCCCCGAAAAGGACGTG
>CAZYPV010000041.1:27380-29528 GCA_964649515.1 uncultured Comamonadaceae bacterium
AAAGGACGTGCTGAGCCCGTCCGCCCGCACCCGCCCGCACCCGTCACCCCCCTCTTTTGTACAAAAACTTCAACACCAACCAAGTAGGCTGAAACCACTTTTTCACCCCTTTCACTACGTCTTTTTTCACTCGCCACTCTTCTTGGTAAAGCGCCATGGTAAATCGTTTACTCAGGCCTTGAGCTTTGCTACGGACCAGAGTTTGGGGAAAGAGTTCTGCACGCACTCCTTCTTGGAAGAGCTTTAGGTTGAGATGGTAGTCGGCAAGAATGGGGTAGCGCAATTCGTATTTCCATTGCTCGAACAGGCTTCGATGATAAAGCACACCTTGATGGTGAGCCGTGTTCCGCCAAAAGAGGCTTTTGTCCCACCTTGGAGGATAGAAGTTTGGGGTTCGAGCGTGATTGGCATCTGTATTTTTTACTCCTGCAATACGCAAACGTTCCTCCCCCAAAGGTTTTTGAATCATTTCCAATAACAGGGTCTCGTTTTCCAAAACATCATCTGCGCCTAAAAACAACAACCACCTGCCATTTGCGATGGTAATGCCTCTGTTCATGGCGTCATACACCCCCTGATCTTTCTCCACAACGAGGTGATCAATTCGACCCAAAAAAGGAGCAATGACGGTATGGGTATCATCATTGGATTCACCATCAATCACAATGATTTCTACCTGATCTGTGGGTAAAGTGGCAATGGAACGCAGGGTTTGAGAAATGCTCTTGGCTGCGTTGTAAACCGGGACGATTATTGAGAGCGATGGACTCAAATGTTGGCAAAATCTGTGGGGTAGTTGACTTGTGAACGGTCTTTCAGCTCTCCGTTCATACACACCAATGTGCGCGCTTCAAAGCGTTTCATACTGGCGTAATCGTGGGTGGCCATGATCACACTTTTTCCCCCTTCGGAAATGCTGAATAGGAGTTTAAGAATACCTTCAGTGGTAGCGGGATCAAGATTACCTGTAGGCTCATCGGCCAAAATCAACTCGGGCTCATTCAAAAGAGCACGGGCAATGGCCACACGTTGTTGCTCTCCTCCAGAAAGTTCATAAGGCATTTTATAACCTTTGGTGTCCAAGCCCACTTTGGCGAGCACTTCATCGATGCGTTCTTTCATCTCACTTTTGCTTTTCCAACCTGTGGCTTTCAAAACAAATTTGAGGTTGTCATGCACGTTTCGATCAGTAAGCAATTCGAAATCCTGAAAAACGATGCCCAATTTTCTTCGCAAAAAAGGAATGTTCTTCTTCTTCAAACCATTCAACTCATAACCGCAAACACTGGCGCTTCCCTCTCTTACCTTCAATTCACCATAAAGCGTTTTGAGCAAACTACTTTTACCACTACCGGTTTTTCCGATGAGGTAAACAAACTCGCCTGCTGCAATTTCAAGGTCCACATCTTTTAAAATGAGGTTCTCTTTTTGGGCAATTTGCAGTTGTTTGATCTGAACGGTGTGCGCTGTTTCCATGTTTGAAAATTACGGAATTGCTTTTGGGTGATGGATGGGTGAAGTAATAATTATAAACAGGACTTAGTAGAGATGAATGCGGAATCCTGTTTGATGCCTCACGGGAGACGAAAACCATTGGGTGTGAATGTTATCGCTTTCAGGGATGGGATTAAAGAGCATCATCCCATAAGACCACTCCAAAAGAAATTTGCCGTGTTCTCCAACCCGTATAGGAATGGCCCATCCAAGATCGAATGTGGCGTTGACGGGCGGACTCTTAATGTTATCATCTTCAAAATTGGGGGCGAGCACCATGGGCTTCACTCCGGCGAAGAAGTGAGATTTACGCTTTGGGGAATAGCTGATGTGAAGGGGGATGTCGATGGTAATGGGGTAGAGATCGAAGCCTTTCTCGCGGATGTCGTTTTCCACAAACTGCAACCGGTTTCGAAGGTAGGTGAAGTTGATCTGCGGTCGGAAATACCATTGTTCTTTGACCTTTATCTCCACAGTGATTCCTGCCGTAGCGCCAAAACCCGAAGAGATGCTGGCACTTTTATACATGGTGCTTGCTTCTTCACTCGGTGATTCATCAGCCAAATAGAGGCCATAAACGGCGCCAACATTGAAACCCCATTTTACCGGTTTTTCATCCATGTCCTGAGCAAAAGTTCTTGTTCCCAATAGCAG
>CAZYPV010000042.1:0-28143 GCA_964649515.1 uncultured Comamonadaceae bacterium
CTATCTAAAAAATGGTTTTTGGGCGAAAACGATGGAGGATGAGCTCCCTAACCCAGGCCTAACGGCAACGTTCATCGTAGAAATGATGGACGTGAGTGAAGAATTGCTCGCTCTGGCTTTTAGTAATCCCGAAGCCTTCGAAAAGAAAAAGGCAGAATTGATCGCCAATCGTTTGAACGGAGAAGACTACTTGGAAGCGGTTATTCGTCCGTTCAACTACGGAAACAGCTACTTTATGATCGTGAGCAAAACCTTTTCTGACGTTCGTTTGGTGGGCGCTCCACCGTCTGCAGTGGGGAAATTTGGTGGTGATACGGACAATTGGGTTTGGCCCAGACACACCGGTGATTTCTCCATGTTTCGCATTTATGCCGATGAAAACAACCTTCCAGCAGAATACAGCGAGAATAACAAACCTTATCAAGCACCAAGACATTTGGAGGTGAGCCTCAATGGAGTGAAAGAAGGCGACTTCACCATGGTTTTTGGCTTCCCCGGACGAACAGAGCAGCACTTGCTTTCATCTCAGGTGGCTTATGTGGTTGAAAAGGCCAACCCGATGAGACTGGCGATGAGAGAAGCGAGCTTGTCCATCATCGATCAAGCAATGAGAAGGAGCGACAAAATTCGAATTCAATACGCTGCCAAACAATCGAGCATTAGCAACGCTTACAAGAAATGGATTGGTCAGAATAAAGGGCTCATCGAACTCAAAGCGATTCAGCAGAAATTGGATCAAGAAGAGGCTTTTAAATCCTTAGCGGCGATGAAAGGGATGGGCGAGAAGGTGCTCCCCGAAGAAATCAATGCATTGGCGATTCAAAATCAAGACTACCAACTTGCGAGGGATGCGTTTATTGAATGGTATTACTATGGTCCTGAACTTCCTGCTTTTGCGCGCGGTTTCAATACCATCATTAACAGTCGAAAAGCCCTGGAAGAAAAGGGTGGAGTACAAGAAGAAATCGAGGCTTTGAGGGCAATTACTTCAGGTTTTTTCAAGGATTACCAGCAGAGTCTGGATGAACAAATATTCGATAAAATCACGGCCTTGTATGTAGCGCACGTTCGCCAAGATTTGCAGCCCGATGAACTTAAGGTACTTGAACAAAAGTTCAATGGTGAGGTGATGGCTTACCGCGAATCAGCCTACAAGAAAAGTATTTTCACCAACGAAGAGGACGTGATGAAAATGCTGGCCGATCTCGAATCTGGAAAGGTGAAAAAGTGGACGAAAAAAGTGAATGCAGACCCCATCTTCAAATTAGGAGCAAGCTTCGTTGATGGCTATTACAGCAAAATTCGTCCGAGCTACAACGAGTTCAATACACAGATCGAAGAAAAAATGCACGCTTACGTGAAAACCAAAATGCTCCTTTTTCCGAACAATACCTATTGGTCCGATGCCAACAGTACTTTGAGGTTAACCTTCGGTAAGGCGGAAGGAAGTGTGCCAAGAGACGGTATCGTTTATAAATCATTCACCACGGCCGACGGGATCCTCGAAAAATTCATTCCTGGCGATGCTGATTTCGATCTTCCCGCAGATTTGGTTGATCTTCTTTCAAAAGAGGAGTATGGAATTTATGCTGCTGACGATGGTGAACTTCACGTTTGCTTCACGGGTTCGAATCATACCACTGGCGGAAACTCTGGGAGTCCGGCTCTTAACGCAAAAGGTCAGCTCATTGGTTTGAATTTCGACCGCACTTGGGAAAGCACCATGAGCGACATTCTTTTCGACCCCGTGCGCTGCAGAAACATCATGGTGGATATCCGCTACATTTTGTTCATTGTGGACAAATATGCCAATGCTCAGCGCTTAATTGAGGAGATGACCTTGGTTGTGGGAGAGGAGAAGGCCGAAATGGAAGAGCCGGAAATGGAGGGGATGAAGAACGACAACAAGCTTCTCGAAAAGAACTGAAATAGGAGGATAGAGGAAAGATTCTTACAAGAGTGTGATCCGCTAGGATGACAAGCAAGTGCATGTGCTGTTTTAAGTTTGAAACGAAAACAATTCAAACTCAGAACATGACTTTAATCTCGCAAAAGAACGCTGAGGGTCTCTTTGGGATTCCCTTCGAAAGAGCAAGTGTTTACGACTCACTCTTGCAATTGGAAGACCATTTAGACGCTTCCGAATTCCAACATTTATGTATTCTCGATGCTAGCTCTGCCATGGGGTTTTGCACAGAGTTAACACAGGTTTATGACACCCCAACCACGCAGCGAAAGGCCATAGGTACAGGTAAAATGCTTTATCTGGCGTCCCTCATTTCAGGTAAACCCTTGACTTCGGAAATTGATGCGAAAATGTTTTTTGATGGG
The DNA here is from genome assembly GCA_964649515.1 of uncultured Comamonadaceae bacterium. GTDB lineage: Bacteria > Bacteroidota > Bacteroidia > Flavobacteriales_D > Sanyastnellaceae > CALKGK01. The sequence goes on from CAZYPV010000042.1 coordinate 2,332, forward strand.
GTGATGGAAATGGCACAAGATAAAGGACGAAAAATCTACTATCTCTCTAGCCTCCCTGAATCAGAACTTCAATCGACCCATCTTTTGAGTCAGCGAGAATTTCACTTCTCCCTTGTTGGAAAAAGTACTTTTCAAGCGCAATCAGGGAGAGCGTCTTTACTTCGAATTGCAGAAGACATTGCAGACAGTGGGGCAGGAGTGGTGGTGATGGACGGCTTGTCGGCCGTTTGGGATGAAATGTTAAAAGCGCATCCCGAGTTGCTTTCCAGAGTGAGTTTGGTTTTAGAATATCCCGAGCTGAAGAAATACACCGCCCTTTCATACAGCCGACTGAGCATCAGCCTGAGCGATCACCTGCAAAGGAAATGGAACAAAGCACTTCAAAAAACAGGGCAAACGGCCCATTTAGTGAGTCACCTCGTTAAAGAAAGATTCTGGACCCGAGAAATGGGTAGAGAACTGCTCTAAACACACATAGGACTTGAGAGCCCGTGTTTTAGCTCAAGAAGTAAATAATCAAAACTACGATGGCAAAACAGAAGATAGCAAAGGTAACAGGTCCTCCAATTTCGTTTTGCTCTGGTTCTAAGTGGTCGTGATCGTGGCCCATATTGCGTTCTTTTTGGCAAAAATACACCACTCGTTAAAATCTCACAACCTTCACAAGCAGAAAACATGATTTGTCCGTGGCCATACCTTTGAAAGCGAACTTCATCCCCATGAATACTTTTTGATCCATGCTTCGAAGTATCTTCATATTGTCCTTGGGAACAAGCGACGGCTAAGTAATTAGTTTAAGTGTTGTATAGGGCTGTCTTCGGATGGCCCTTTTTTGCTTTCCAAGGAGTCGTTTTTTCTTGCTCGATCTTTTCACAACATCGACGTATATTGTGCTCCAATTCAACCTTCTGATAGGGCTTTTCCTCAGGAGTTTGTACTAGAATACAAGCAGTTGGTGTGCCTGGAACCCGCGCTTGCTGCCTCCCTCAATGAATGCAACCTTTCAGCACGATTTGAGGTTTTACTACCGAAACCGAATTGAAATGAAAAGAATCCTGCTAAGTACCGGCCTATTGTTGTGGACCTTTTGCGCTTTTTCACAGTTGCAATTGAACGAATTTTCCGCTGCAAATTACGATCAGTTTGATTTTGATCCCGATGCGTGGGAAGAAGAATTCGAAGACTGGATTGAAATATACAATCCTACCGCCGCAGCCATCGATGCCGGAGGTTATTTTCTGTCGGATGACCCGGCGAATCCCCAAAAATTTGAGATTCCTAATGGAAACATGGTTCCGGCTGGCGGACACTTAGTAGTGATTTGTACTGGTTTCTATGAAGTGGACCCAATGACCTTCGGTTACCTCAATACTTCGTTCAGAATTACCCAAACCAAACCGGAGTCGGTAATCTTTTCAGACCCTTCAGGAACCGTTTTGAGCGAATTTGATTACATGGTTGACATTCAACCCAATCAGATGAACCATTCTTATGGAAGATCCTCCGACGGAGCAGCAGATTGGGTGATTTTCACTACACCAACCCCAGGAGCGGCAAATGGAGGGAATACTGGACTTGCATATGCTGAAGAGGTTCAAGCAGATACCGAAGCAGGGTATTACGGAGGCGCTATCAATGTGGGCTTGAGTACGCCAGAACCGGGTGCGAGCATCTACTATACCTTGAATGGAGATCGTCCAAGCGACGCATCTACCTTGTACACCGGTCCCATCAACCTCAATACGACTTCAACATTACGCGCAATTGCATACAGCGCAGATGGCAATATTCTTCCTTCTCAAATTTTGACGAATACTTATTTTTTTGGGGCCGACCAGCACGTGATACCCGTGGTAAATATTTCAGGAAATACCTTGGGCGATGGAGCTTGGAACGGAGATGAACTCACCGCCATTGAGTTTTTTGATGATAATGGAGCCTTTTGGGTAGAGGCAACTGGAGATTCCAACGAACACGGAAATGATAGTAACGCCTACGGACAAAGAGGATTTGACTACGTTACCCGCGATCAAATGGGACAGAATTGGGCGCTTCTGGCAGAGCTATTCAACCTCACCAATCGCGATGATTTTCAACGCATCATTTTCAAAGCAGCGGCAAATGATAACTACTCTTTTGAAAATGGAGCCCACGTGCGCGATGCCTACGTTCACACCATTAGTGAACTTGCAGGCATGAAACTCGATGAGCGAACCAGCGAAAGTTGCATCGTTTACATTAATGGAGAATATTGGGGAGTCTATGAATACCGCGAAAAGGTAGATGATATTGACTTCACCTTGGATAAATACAACCAACCAAGAAATTTTGTGGATTTCCTCAAAACTTGGGGAGGTACTTGGGAAGAATATGGTTCTGGTGATGATTGGTATGATTTGGTTGATTTTATCACTACCAACGATATGTCTGATCCGGCCAACTATGATTACGTTACCAGTGTTTATAACCAAACCAGCTTGATCGATTACATGATTCTGAACTCCTACATCGTTTCCATGGACTGGTTGAACTGGAACACGGCATGGTGGAGAGGAAGGCACCCCGATGGTGGAGCGAAAAGATGGAGATATGCCCTTTGGGACAATGATGCGTCTTTCGGACACTACATCAACTACACCGGAATCCCCGATACTTCGCCAAACGCAGATCCTTGCGATCCTGAAGGAATGGGAGATGTGGGTGGACAAGGGCACGTACCCGTGTTCAACGCCCTATTGGATAACCCCGATTTTCAAGCAGAATACTACAACCGCTGGGCATCCATGTCCAACACCTATTTTTCATGCGATTACATGATTGGTTTGTTGGATGAAATGACCGGGAGAATTGCACCCGAAATGCAGCGACAAGTGGATCGTTGGGGTGGAACCTACGCCGGTTGGGAAGCCGCCGTGCAAGAAATGCGCGACTTTATTCAAGACCGCTGTAATGAAACCATCATCGACGGAATGACCGACTGTTATGATGTGGAACCTGCTACAGTGACCATCATCATCGACGGAGTTGGGGAAGTGGAAATCAGTGAAGCAGATATCAATCAGGACATGTCGCCATGGGAAGGAACGTACTGGATCGATGTTCCCATCACCTTGGAAGCTACAACCGATTTGGGGGTGTTTTTATTCTGGGAAGTGCAGAGTGGAAATGTCGTTTTCCCAGATCCCAATGATCCCAACCAAGAAATCATCATTGATGGTGACGTGGTGATCATCGCTCACTTCGCAGAAAATTTGGATCCACAGTTGGTGATGTTTGACGTACAACCTGCCGGCGCAGGAGATATTTTAATGGACGGCAACATCATGGGACCCTATCCCAATACCCTCATGGTGGACCCAGGAACACACAATCTCGATGTTGTGTCAGCCAGCCAGTGGTTCGTGTTTGATCATTGGGAAATTTTGAACGCTGCTCCAGGCCCAGATGAATTCGCTCTACCCGCAGAAATCTATGTTGCCCAAACAGATACAGTAATTGCGGTTTTCAATGCCATTGAACATTATACCGTTAATGTTGATGTGGTTCCTGCCGGAGCAGGAGATATCGAAATTGATGGGGTACCGCTCGCATCGTATCCTTGGTCTGGAGAGCTTGAAGGAGGCATTGATCTCAATTTTGTGACCACCGCCAACGACATTTGGTATTCATTCTCCCATTGGGAAGTGAACAACCACGTATTGACCCCAGATGAATTCAGTGCTGATATGATCATCAACCTGTCCAGCACCGACGATATTGTGGCGGTTTATGATGAAATACCTCATTTTGACCTCACAGTACAAATCAGTCCGCCGCTTTCGGGGTATGTTGTATTGGATGATGGAACCATTGTGACCGATGAATGGAGTGCTACTGTGGAAGGTGGAATCGATTATGATTTTAATGCTTATCCGAGCGACTTCTACACCTTCGACAGCTGGGAAGCGAGAAATCACAACGCTCAACCTTCCAATCGAGATGCCAGTGTTATCTTCAACATCAACCAGAACGATACCATCATCGCTAACTTCGCTCAAGAGGAATTTACCATGTACATTCCAAACAGCTTCACCCCAAACAACGATGGTAAGAACGATGTATTCCTGCCCATAGGTCGGTCTTACGACGTTGAGAAGTATGAGCTGATGGTATTTAACCGTTGGGGAGAAGTGGTATTCCAAAGTACCGACCCCATGGAAGCTTGGAACGGATCATTTCAAGGAGGTACGCATTACATCAGCGACGAAATTTTCATGTTCAAATTGAAAGTGAAGCCCGTGCATGAAATCGAAGAAAAAATCATCGAAGGACACATCACCGTGATTCGCTAGAAACCGCGGCTTTGATCCATATTGAAACGGGAAGTTCTTCAAGGCTTCCCGTTTTATTTTGCCGAAACTCCAAACAAAGCTGTTCAATTCCGTTTGAGGAGACTAACTTCGCAAAATGAAATGGGGTCCCATTGTACAAATGTTCTGTTCAGTAGTGCTTTTTACCCTTGCAAATGTTTGTGTAAAAGAGCTCTCCTTCATTCCCACCACGCAGCTGGTTTTCATGCGTTCGCTGGTTTCATTGTGTATCTGTGCTGTGTACGTAGCGCGCCTCAAATCACCCTTCTTTGGTGTGAATAAAAAGTGGTTGCTCATTCGTGGATTCTTTGGGATGATTGCCCTCAGTTTATTTTTCTACACCATTCAAAACATCCCCTTAGCCAGCGCAACAACCATTCAGTATTTGTCGCCTGTTTTTACAGTGATCCTTGCCATGCTCTTTTTAAAGCAAAGGGTGAAGCCTATCCAATGGTTGTATTTAGGCATCGCCATGCTTGGAATTGCTTTGGTGAAAGGATTTGATCCTCGGGTGTCCATTGGTTTTTTGGCCATAGGTACGTGTTCTGCCTTTCTAGCCGCAGTGGCTTATTTTGCTACAATGAAGTGCAAAACAACGGATCATCCCGTTACCATTGTCATGTACTTTCATTTGCTTGCAACACCCATAATGGGAGTGGCGAGCATCGACCAATGGCTTCCCATTTCGGGTTATGAATGGGGCTTGGGAATCGTGATTGGCGTCTTCAGCGTTGTAGCGCAAGTACTCATGGCTATGGCCATCCACAGAGAAGATGCAGCCATCATTACCCCCATCAAATACATCGGAGCCTTGCTCGCATTGAGCATCGGTTATTTTTATTTCGATGAAGAACTCAGCGCTGTTTCACTCCTCGGAATTTTCCTCGTGATTCTTGGAGTTACCCTCAACACCCTGAGCAAACGAAACAAAAAAGCGAAAGTCGGTACATGATTCAACCCACTTTCGCTTTCACCAATAAAACGGAACTCCATTACATGTTTCTTCGATACTGGCCGCCAACTTCAAAGAGGGCAGTGGTGATTTCTCCCAAACTGCAGTACTTCGATGCACTCATCAAACAATCAAAAATGTTTTCATTCTGAATTGCAGCACGTTGGAGGGCTTTTAATGATTCTTCGGCCTTGCCTTTGTTGCACGCTTGAAGCTGCTCCAACATTTTGATTTGGTACTCTTTCTCCTCCGTGGTAGCGCGAATAACCTCTTGCGGTACGATCGTCGGACTCCCCTTAGAGCTCAAGAAGGTATTCACCCCAATGATTGGGAATTCTCCATTGTGCTTCAAAGTTTCATAGTACAGGCTTTCTTCTTGAATTTTCCCGCGTTGGTACATGGTCTCCATTGCTCCAAGTACACCACCGCGCTCTGTAATTCGATCGAACTCCATCAATACTGCTTCTTCCACCAAATCGGTGAGGTCTTCAATGATGAACGATCCCTGAAGCGGGTTCTCATTCTTCGCTAATCCAAGCTCCTTATTGATGATGAGCTGAATGGCCATGGCTCTGCGAACCGATTCCTCAGTTGGAGTAGTGATGGCTTCGTCATAAGCGTTGGTGTGCAGGGAGTTGCAATTGTCGTAAATCGCATACAAAGCTTGCAAGGTGGTACGGATGTCGTTAAAGTCGATTTCCTGCGCATGCAAAGATCTTCCCGATGTTTGGATGTGGTACTTCAGCATTTGTGCTCGCGGATTGGCGTTGTACTTCTGCTTGAGTGCTTTGGCCCACAAGCGACGTGCAACTCGACCAATTACGGCGTATTCCGGATCGATTCCGTTCGAGAAGAAGAAACTCAAATTGGGTCCGAATGCATTGATGTCCATTCCCCGACTCAAGTAGTATTCCACATAAGTAAATCCATTGGCCAAGGTGAAAGCCAACTGGGTGATGGGGTTTGCTCCGGCTTCAGCAATGTGATAGCCAGAGATGGATACAGAGTAAAAATTACGTACGCTGTTTTCGATGAAGTAAGATTGAACATCTCCCATCAATCGAAGGGCAAACTCCGTGGAGAAAATACAGGTGTTTTGCGCCTGATCTTCTTTGAGGATGTCTGCCTGAACCGTTCCACGCACCACAGCAATGGTTTCTGCTTTGATCTTCTCATATACTTCTTGAGGCAATACTTCGTCGCCAGTAGTTCCCAAAAGCATCAAGCCTAAACCATCATTTCCTTCAGGCAAATCTCCTTGATACTTGGGTCTTGCAAAACCTCGATCTTCCCATTTGGCTTGAAGTACTTTTTCTACTTCTGCCTCCAAACCGTGTTCAATGATGTAGCGCTCGCATTGTTGGTCAATGGCGGCATTCATGAAGTAGGAGAGGAGCATTGGAGCCGGACCATTGATGGTCATGGACACCGAGGTTTTCGGGTTGGCGAGGTCAAACCCACTGTAGAGCTTTTTAGCATCGTCCAAACAACAAATGCTCACTCCAGAATTACCAATTTTACCATAGATGTCTGGTCGGTAAGCGGGGTCGTTTCCATAAAGTGTAACACTATCAAAGGCAGTACTCAAGCGCTTTGCAGACATTCCTAAACTTACGTAGTGGAAACGTTTGTTGGTTCTTTCAGGGCCACCTTCTCCTGCGAACATTCGGGTGGGATCTTCTCCTTCTCGCTTGAAGGGGTAAATTCCAGAGGTGTAAGGGAATTCGCCAGGGATGTTCTCTTGCAAGCTCCACTTCAAGATGTCTCCCCAAGAACGGTACTTCGGCAGTGCTACCTTGGGAATGTCAGATTGACTTAATGATTTGGTGTGCGTCTGAATCTTGATTTCTTTGTCGCGCACTTTAAACACGTATTCGGGAGCAGCGTAGCGAGCTTTCTTTTCTTCCCAGCTTCGAATGATCTCAAGGTTGCGCGGATCGAGATCGAGGAGGAGTTGACTCTTACTTTCTTCCAATCCTTTCAACAAACGGTCTTTGTCTTCCAACTTGCTTTCTTGAATGGTTGCAGAAGAGCGTTCCAGAGCATAGAGTTGATCAGCAATTTCTGCTTGTGCATGCACCCACTCGTCAAATGAGCGGTTGTTTTCTGCGATTTCAGAGAGGTAACGAACCCGCTTTGGAGGAATGACGAAAATCTTTTCAGACATCTCATCACTGATCTCCATTGTGCTCTGCAAAGGAGTATTGGTCTTTTCAGCGATGGTGTCCATTAAAGCTTTGTACAAGCGATTGGTTCCAGGATCGTTGAATTGAGACGCAATGGTTCCGTAAACGGGCAAACTTTCGTCTTCTGCATCCCAAAGCTGGTGATTCCTGCGGTATTGCTTCTTCACGTCACGCAAGGCATCTTGAGCCCCACGTTTGTCGTATTTATTGATGGCTACGAGGTCAGCAAAATCCAACATGTCAATCTTTTCCAATTGAGTGGCAGCACCAAATTCGGGAGTCATGATGTACAACGCCACGTCGGAATGATCCATGATTTCGGTGTCGCTTTGACCAATTCCCGAGGTTTCTAGAATGATCAGGTCATACTCCGCAGCTTTCAAAACGGCCAAGGCTTCAGAAACGTGCTTGGATAAAGCCAAGTTGCTCTGACGAGTGGCCAAAGACCGCATATATACTCGAGGATTTTTGATGGCGTTCATTCGGATCCGGTCGCCAAGCAATGCGCCACCTGTTTTTCTTTTTGAAGGGTCAACACTAACGATGGCTAATGTTTTCTCAGGGAAATCGAGCAAGAAACGACGAACCAACTCGTCCACCATCGAAGATTTCCCCGCTCCACCTGTTCCTGTAATTCCTAGAATGGGTGTGGTGGAATCCTTGGCCATGGCATGCACTTCATCCAAAACGGCCTTGGATTCTTCTGGGAAATTCTCTGCACCTGAAATAATGCGAGCAAGATCAACACTGTTTTTTGCCTTTATTCCTTTCAACGAAGCTTCAATGTCCTTTCCTGTGGGGAAATCACTGCGCTGCACGAGGTCATTGATCATTCCTTGCAGCCCCATTGATCTGCCGTCGTCAGGGTGGTAAATGCGGGTGATGCCGTGGGCGTGAAGTTCTTCAATCTCACTTGGGAGAATGGTTCCACCGCCACCACCGAAGATTTTAATGTGACTCGCTCCCTTTTCCTGAAGCAGGTCGTACATGTACTTGAAATATTCAATGTGTCCACCTTGATAGGAGGTCATTGCTATGGCTTGCGCATCTTCTTGAATGGCACAATCCACCACCTCTTCAACACTTCGGTCATGCCCCAAATGGATCACCTCACATCCGGTAGATTGTATGATTCTCCTCATGATGTTGATGGCGGCATCGTGGCCGTCAAAGAGAGAGGCGGCAGTTACAATTCGTACTTTATTCGTGGGTTTGTAAGGAGATTGATTTTCCATAGTGCATGCAGATTGTGGCGCAAATTTATTCCATTTCCAGTGCCATACCAAGCTCATACCCCGAAACAATGCATACAGGGCTTAAATCCGCCTGATGATGAGTTCACTCACAACAATTTTTTCTATCTTTTGTTGATTTATGGAAAAGAACGAGCACCATGTTTAAAAACATCAATTTAGGAGATGCCCTCATTGAAAATCGAAGCAAACAAGATCTTGAGTCGGCAGAGGAGTTTGTAAAAGATGCCTTTCAAATTCTGGGAGAAGAGGTGTATCTCGAAGCCCAAATCAAGCAGGCCATCAAGACAAAAAACGGTCAACAAGCAAAGATCAAATGGTCCAATTTGAATCCGCGTTTGGTTTTTAGCCGAAATGAAATTCGTGAGTTGTGTCTGAATTATCGTCTTCGCTTTCTAGACAGCAAGCAATTTAAAGGAGAGATTCCTGAGGAGGGCATTCGCAAGGTGAAAGAGGTGCAGCGTGCAGTGGGCGAACCTTTGAATAATTTTATGATTGCCGCACCTAGCGAACGATTCGTTTTGGAGGATTGTGACAAAGATCCTTTGCTTTTCATTCAGCTGAGCGATCGTTATTTCTATTTGGTGCATCAATGGGGCAAAGACATGCAATGGTGGAAGCCGCTGGTGGCATTTCCATTGAGGAATTTTTATACCCTTGGTGCGAGCATCGCTGTGTTGTCGCTCATCATTTCTTTGATTGTGCCAGTGGATCAGATTTTTAACTTGGCCAATACCTCGGAGGAGTTTGCTCGATTCGCCTTTTTTGCTTGGTTCACGGTCTGCATAACAGCAGCCATCACTTACATTGGTTTCGCTTTCTTTAAAAACGTAACGGCAAATGAGTGGGATAGTCCATTCTTCAAACAAGAGTTCTAAATCCTGCTCAATTTTACTTGATTTGTTTAATAATTGGAAAAGCCTCGTTCGTTCGGGGCTTTTTCGTATCATGGCAGCATGTTTATTGTGTTTAGTGTTATAGCAATCATTGCGACGCTGTACCTGCTTCTCTGCTTGGCGTACTATCTTTTTCAAGAACGGTTGATTTTCATTCCGGTTCATCGAAAGAATTCAAGATCGCTTGCCCTCACCAAAAAGTTTGAAGAATTCCAGCTCACCACGCCCAACGCAGGGTCCATTCACTGTTTGCTCATCAAGACCAATGCCGAGGAACCTCGGGGTGTGATTTTTTATTTGCACGGAAATACGGGATCCATGCAACGATGGTCGCACATGGGGCAGGAGTTGACTGATTTTGAATACGATGTTTTGGTTCTCGATTATCGAGGGTATGGCAAGAGTAAGGGAAGAAGAACGGAGGAGATTCTGCATGAAGATATGGACACAGTTTACACTTGGCTGAAGCGCGAATTTTCGTACAAAAAACACATCATTTATGGGCGTAGTTTGGGCAGTGGTTTTGCTGTTCCCTTGGCGGCGAACAACGAATGTGATGCTTTGATTCTAGAAACACCTTTCCTCAGCTTGGCCCACATTGCCTTCAAGCATGCCCCCTTCATCCCGATAAAACTTTTGTTGAAATACCCACTGCGTTCAGATCGAAAGATCAAAAAAGTGAGCGCGCCGGTGCTGATCTTTCATGGCACCAAAGATAAATTGGTTCCTTTCCGGTCGGCATTTGCTCTGTATAAGCTGATTGAGGGAGATCCAAAAAACGAGATGGTGACCATACCCGATGGAAAACACAATAATCTTGCAATCTATCCTGTCTTTCGTGAGCGACTAAGGGCTTGGCTGATGGGAGAAAGATGAATCAAACGTTTCCATTTTCGAATAAAAAAAGACTACCCCATTTGGAGTAGCCTTTGAATTTTATTGTGGTTCTCGTGTGCGATCGAACATCCTTAGTCACAAGGTGATCCAAATCCAGGAAGGAAGAAGAGGAGGTCTGAATTGTTCACCACACCATCTTCATTCACGTCGGCCAATCCGCAAGACTCAGTGCATCCGTAATCCTGCAGAATCAACAACAAATCAGTAATGTCGCGCATACCATCGTTGTTCAAGTCGCCCATACAAGGAGTGGGAGCTACTTCATCGCCATCTACATTTCCATCGCAATTGTTATCGATGCCTTCAAAGGTACCTGGAGCACCCAAATACATGTTCGCATTTCCATCATCACAATCATCGGAATTCAGAACGTAGCCTGATGGCGTATCACAACTAAAAAGGGAATTGTTCGGATCCCCAAAACCATCACCATCGTTGTCTGCAAACCAAGTATTTCCCGCCTCAACAGTAATGTATGCGGTTTTGGTTTCACTGTCGGATCCTTGATTGTTCGTTACTGTTAAGGTGACAGAATAGGTGCCTGGCGTGTTGTAGGTAATGATTGGGTTTTGTTCATTGCTCGAAGAGGGGGTACCTCCTCCAAAACTCCAGCTCCAAGAATCTGGATTGCCCGAGCTAAGATCAAAGTACGTTACTGCTTCTCCTTGGCAAACCGACATCACGTCTGAGGTGAAATCGGCAAAGTCAGCTGCCGCAACCTGCTGGCAAGCGCCAATCACTGTTGCAACATTGTGAAAGTCTTCATTCACAACATCGGTAATTCCGGTAATGCAAATCTCGGTGCCTGTTACATTCAAATAGTTCAATCTCACGAGGGGAACAGGGGTGAGGTGCTTGGGCAGTGTTTGATCGTTGAAAGACAAGCCAATGACTTTCACTCCACCCAAAGAGGCTTGGGGTGCAATGTCGTAAACTGCAGGGTCTGCAAGGTTTTCCACACTTAAGATCGTCATCCCTGAAACTTCAAATTCATAGCCTACGATTTCGTTGTCGGGGTTCAACACGTGAATATCTACATATCCCAGTTCGCTGTTCAGTTCTCCAACGCTCAATGTTGTTGTATGGTTGGGGTTGGTGATTTCATCTCCCCAAACGCAATGATCATGAACGCCATCGGGCTCAACGTGATCGGGTCCGTAATAAACACATCCCGCCACCAATGCCGCATCGGTTACTGAAATAGTACCGTCATTGTCCATATCCGTGCACGGACTAACCACTGCATCTGCTCCCAAAATATCTTGAACATAGACATCAGCGTCTCCCGCTTCAATATCTCCTGATCCATCCACATCACCCTTCACAGCAACACCATTGCAATTCCCTTCACAGTCGGGTTGAGCATTTCCAAAAGCTTCACCTTGACAATCAAATGAAACCGGACAATCGGTGAATTTTTCGAAGTTGATCACATCCCCATTTCCATCTCTTTCGAATGAAAAGCACACTGCAGCCCAGTTGTTGTCGTAGCTCAGCTCGTAGCTTCCATTGGCGTCTGGCGATTGATCCCAGTTGGTTCTCATCACCAAGGTATAAGTTCCTCCAGGAAGGTCGGTAACATCTACCCACTGACATGCGAGGCTCGAAGAATAAATATCTCCACATCCCGCTGTAATTCCCATGTTCCCACAAGTGTATTTCGCCGTTCCTCCATCTGAACATTCCAAATCGAGCACACAGAAACCGTTTTTAAAGCCCACTTGCGGTATTTGAGCACCCAATTCATCAAACATGGTGTACTCCGCATATCCCTCATAGTGCCAGTGGTTGTGGCAGTCGTCAAATTCAAACTGATCCGGTTGATCGTTGGGGTCACCAATAAAGTAATCTTCCGTACCTATGTTTTTAATGTGCGTGCTGAATCGGATGATTTGTCGTTCACCAAAGCCTTGCATGCAGCCTTCGTTGATGTAACATTCGTCATTATTCACTAAGGTGGTGTAGTACATGGAGTTGTAGAAAACATCGCCAAGGATTTCGAGATCCGGACCAATGCTCGGACAAGCGGGGTCGCCAGGAAGAAAACACTCTCCGGGTTCTTCCGCAATGGGCAAGTAGTTGCAAGCTGTGGGGTCCATGCATCCTTGAATTGCCCCAACATATTCCAAGGCAAACCCAATGGTTTCACCTGCACAAGCATTGTCTGCAGAACCAATGCGGAAGTAATAGGTTTGTCCGCCAGCCAACAAGGGAGTAACTTCAGACTGAACACCACAGAAATCATCGTTGTAAATCAAAGAAGCTTCAACGGTGTCGTCAAAAAACAACATGTTGCAATAGTCATAAACCCAAATACGGGTATCACAGGTGGCCCGGTTACAGGTGGTAATTCGGTATTGACCGTTGCTCGCAGGTGTGAAGGTGTACCACGTGTTTTCCATTGGGTTAGTGTGTTCACCCAGATCAACAGCAATAGCATTGTTGCAATCGATGCCGGGCGGACAGTTAACATTCACCGTTTGGCTGTCTCCAAATTCACCTCCTGTTGCTACTTCAACACCATCAATTAAAATGGTAAAGGATCCCTCACCGTAGGCGCAACAAATACCATCTCCATAGGTGTCGTACATGGTGAAGCGGTGACATTCATCTGCAATGCAATACGAACCTCCGGTAGCGTTTCCTTCAGCCACAATGTTGCCCGATTCATCCTCCAGTTCCCAAGAAGTTTCAGCGGGGTAGTTGTCTGCAACAATTTGAATTTCAATCATGAGTCCATCCGTGATGCTTACCGTTTGTGTACTTACGTCTGTACTTCCGTAGTCATTACTTGCGGTGAGGGTGATGGTGTAATCGCCCGGTGTAGCATAACTCACGCTTGGGTTTTGTTCGGTAGAACTTCCAAGGTCGCTCCCGGGAAGATCCCAAGACCACGAGCTCGGAGTTCCGGTGGAGGTATCTATTAGGTCAATGCTGCTTCCCGCGCATCCAGAGCCGAGATCAACATTGAAGCTGGCAGAAACCGGCTCGTAGGTGCATGAACCATCGTCGGTCGAAGCACAAGAGTCGTAGTTTAGCGCGAGAGGGTCAGTACATCCTTCACTTCCTCCACCGAATGGTAGCACGAAGTCATGCGAAGTTCCATCGCCATAATCCGCATTCGGGGCGGTCATTTGCACCAAAACATTGGCGTTGGAATCCGTAATGAAATAGTCTCCATCCACGCTGCACGATCCGTATTGTGAGCCGTACATACCATCTCCATAAGAATCAGAAATGTTGAAGGTGTAACATCCGTCGGCCAAATCCAAGGGGATAACAAATGTGTTTTGATTTCCATAGGTGGTTCCGGCAGAAGTGGCGACTTCAGTTCCGTTAGCATCCGTGATGTTCCAAGAAACTTCCCCTCCCCAACAGTCTGTGCTGAGATTGAGTTCAATGGCATTTTGTGCAGTGGATGAAAATCCGACGATGAGGCCCAGAAACAGGCCTATTGATAGTAAGAATTGGTTCATGCGAGTAGTTTTGGTTAAGAGACTCGCACACAATTTACAATTTTTTAATCTTTTTCGTGAACAAAGAATTGTTCAACTTGTTTTCTCACGCCTTCCCTTATGTTAAGATAGAAAAGGTTATAATCTGCAATGTGCCAATTTTTTTTGGTCATCAAAAAGCCAAAGGGTATGCGCGGTTTTCTTACCCATAAAAGTCCGCCATCACTTTCAGCAATAATGCTTTCTCGATACTTCAAGCGGAAGTCTTTGTCGAGAACTCCGAGGTGTTGAGAGGTTCTGTTTTCGCCTGCTAATGTGCCTCCTAAAATTGGATGAAAAACACGTATTTCTTTCATTTCATCCACATAAAAAGAAGGTCTGTAGCCTCTGTCGTAAGTCATCCAAGTGATGTAGCAAGAAGCATCTTTCCAACTTTCGCAGGCCTTGCAGTGGTCAAACATTTCAGGCAAAACAGTCATGCCGATAAGATAAGCAGCTACCATTTTTTCAGCGAGGGGCGTTCCATCCAAAAACTCTTGTACCAAGCGAATTCCATGGGTGCTTCCTTGGGAATGAGCAGCGAGAATGAACGGACGATCATGCGGGCGATGAGCTAAGAAATGTTCAAAGGCGGATTTTACATCTTGATAAGCCAAATCCAAGGCTGCTTTGCCATCTTCAGGGTTGGTGTAGTAGCTTTTGATGTGGGCTTGGCGGTATCTCGGAGCATAAATTTCGCCCACTTCATTAAAAACAGAGGCCTGATGTTGAATAGGACCTTCATCCGTCCAACGGTTCACTACCGAGTCTTCAAGTTCTGCATTCCAACGTTCTGATTTTGTTAAAAAAGTAGTGGGGTGAATGAAAAAGACGTCAACACGTGCTGATGCTGAACTGGGGGAAAGTCCGAGAGGTAGGGTATCACTCAGGTCTTTCTTTTTTGGATGTGCAGCCCAATGATTCAAATCGTCGTAATTGGGCGTTTGAGGAGAGTTTACCTCATTGAAGGTGAATGGAGCATAGCTTCTATTCTGATGACAGGAGGTGATCCCGATTGAAATCAAGATCAAAAGACCGATCCCAATTGGGATGTTCCAAAATGGTTTTCCAGAAGTGGGGAAGGGGTGCTGATATTTTTCGTGTTGAACCATCGCTGTGTTGAAATGCTAAGGAATGCGCGTGAAGATACATCGCCGCAGAAGGAAAGTTTTGTTTGAAGTATTTGTTGTGCTTGACATCTCCATGCCGGTGATCGCCAATGATAGGATGCCTTAATTGAGCTGCGTGTTGACGAATTTGGTGGTACCTGCCCGTTTGCGGACGAACTTTCACCAAACTGTATCGCGATGTTGGGTACTTGCCAACGCTCCAAGGCATCTCTACAGATGAACAACACTCAAAAATCGTGTGGGCTTCTTTTTCTTCTTCAGAATGTTCAGAACGAAGTGGACGCTGATTCTCGATCACTTCGGGAAGGAAACCGCGCATCACGGCATAGTAAGTTTTCTCGATGCGATGATGAAAGAATTCTTGCTGAACGTGTTGCAAGACGGCTTTGTCCTTTGCAAAGAGCACCAGCCCTGAAGTCGGTTTGTCTAAACGATGACAAGGCTCCCAAGATTCTCCTGTCTCTTGCTGAATGCGATCGCGAAGACTGTCTTTGGTGTGAAAATCCAAATGCGTTTTGTGAACCAACAAATGATTTGGTTTCCAAGCGGCTAAATAGTGCTGGTCTTGCCAAAGAATCCAAGATGCTTCAAAGGGTGTAGGCTGTTCTTGCATAAATGTCGTGCAAATATTCTATTTTCGAGGCAAATTCAAGCCAAGTCCAGACAACCTTTTTCACAAGAAGGGCATTACTTAATAAAGAGATTGGTATTTTTGACTTCTCTGAGTCCGGATATTGTTCTTGAAAACGAAACAGACATGATAAAAAAGTTACTCTTATCGGCGCTTGCTCTAAGCATTTCGGCCTTCTCGTTTGCCCAGATAACGGGTATAAGCATTGAGGTGGAACAAGTGTACTATGATGTTATTGGTGGTTTTGACTTCAATGGGTACCGAACGTATAGGGTGTATGTTGATGTCACGAATGAGGACGATCAGCTTACGGGTATTTATGGTTTGCTGGACGATTCAACTCCAGGAAATCCCGACGATCTTTTTGTGAATTCAGACTGTGGATGCTTCAATAGCGATAGTGGAGGAATGTTGGGTACAGACATTAACGACGCGTTTTGTGAGATTCCTGGCTTTGAAGATATTTGCCTAGATAGTTATTGGACGGTTGATAATACAAGTGCAAATGATCCTGGACAGGTATATTCTGCCTACACGGTCGTTATCGATACATCTGACGGAAGCGAATCCAACCAGTACAACGATATTTGCGGTCAGGTTGTTGACGATGGTGTGATCTTCTCTACAAACGATCAGCCCAACGTAGTTGCTGGTCCGGATCTCAGAATTCTCGTTGGCCAAATTACAGCTTGTGGAGAGGTTTGTTTTGATATCTCAGCCCAGGTTTTTATTAATGGTGATGGAGATGCGGTGAGTCAGTTCAACATGGAAGAGACCTGTTTTCAAGATCCTTGCGAGGAGTTCCCTATCGACGAAACCTTTACCATAGTTCAAGACATTGAATGTTTCGGAAACACGGCTACCGTAGAATTCGGTGGTGGAGGAAACGAAAGTTTGGAATACCAACTCTGGAGCGTTGATGAAATGGGGAACCTTTCAGAGCAGTTGCTCATTCAGAACGATGATCCTGTTTTTTCCGGACTCACAGAAGGAGACTACTTGGTGAGCATGATTGACGGTTATGGTTGTCGAGACACCAGCCAGGTATTCACATTTGTGGAGCCAACAGAAATGGTTCCTACCATGGAGCTTACCCAAAACAACGAATGCTTTGGCACCGACCAAGCAGAAATTTGTGTCGATGTTGTTGGAGGAACACTTCCTTACACCATCGAACTTTTAGATTGTGATGACAATGTGATCAACACCATTAACAACAATGAGTGCTTCACCAACATTAGCTGTGTGAACAACTGTGGAGATTTCAGCGTGCGTGTTCGCGATGCTAACCAATGCGAAGTGATTGAAGATTTCAGCATTTCGTGTCCAGCAGAAATTGCCTTCGACCCAACTCTCACGGAAATTCAATGTGCAGGTGTTTGCGAAGCGGGGATAGCAGGACAAATTACGGGTGGAACGGGATTGCTCACTTTGAGCTTTGATCCGCCACTCAATGTTCCAGCACCCTCGGTGGCTCCCATGGATTTGAACATTCAGGACATTTGTAGTGGAATTTACACCTTAACCATCACGGACGAAAACGGCTGTGAATTCGTAGAGGTGTATGACCTTACAGAGCCTGACGGAATGACCATCACTTACGATCTTGTAGATGCCACTTGTTTTGGAGATTGCAATGGAACCATTACAGCGAATGTACTAGGCGGTGTGCCCAATTACACTTTTGAAATTACCGACCTCGATGGAGTACCCGCGCCCAATCCAAATGCACTGTGCGCCGGAGAATACATTCATACCACTTTTGATGGGAACAATTGTTTCGTAACCGACACGCTCGAGATCCTTCAGCCAGAACAAATCACCTTTGAGACAGAAGTGAGCAACATTCTTTGTGCAGGAGAAACCAACGGGTCAATTTGCATCACCAATATCAACGGAGGGATTGGCGACCTTACTTTCGGAATCAACCCACTGGGATCAGGGATTTTGGATGGGAACTGCTTTACGAATTTGTCGGCCCAGAACTACAGTGTAAGTGTTTCGGATGACCTTTGCACTGTGAGTCAGAACGGAATTGCAGTTTTGGAACCCGAAGCCCTCGTCCTTACATTAACAGCAGAAAACATCACCTGTTTTGGGGATAACGATGGAACTGTTGACGTGAGTGTTACTGGAGGAACAGGAGCCATCTCCATGATTGAACCATTCATTGCAGTAGTGCCCACAACCATTGAAAATCGTCCTCCCGGTTTTGTCACGGTAACCGTTGAAGATGAATCAGGATGTAGTGTAACGGAAAGCATCGAAATTCTTGAGCCTGAAGTGCTTAGTGCAAGCGTTTTGAGTACTTCTAACGTAGGTTGTGGTGGAGAGTGTGATGGAGACGCGGAATTGGATATCACGGGTGGAACAGGAGAGTACAGCATCAGTTTTGACGGAATTGAGCTTAATTTGAATCAATTGTGTGCCCAATCGTATTTCGGAACTTTAATAGCTGATGAAAACGGGTGTGAAACCACCGTCGATTTCGAAATCATTCAACCCGATCCACTAGAGATTCTTAATACAGTGACTCCGGTTACCTGCACCGGAATGAATGATGGAAGCATCGACATTTTCCCCATAGGAGGAACAGGACCATTGACATGGGAGTCGGTACCAGCAGGATTGGATTTAGAAAATCTTTTCGAAGGAGAGTATGAGTTTGTAGCTTTCGACTCTACCGGTTGCAGTACCGATACAGTTTTAACCCTTGGAGCAACGATCCTTACGGACATGACAGCCACCATGTTCTCTTCACCCGTTACCTGCTGGAATGAGAACGATGGAACAGCCACCGCTGCGGTATCAGGAGGAACGGAACCCATCACTTATCAATGGAACGATGAATTGGAGCAAGTTACCGCCACGGCAGTTGGTTTGGCTGAAGAAACGTATATCGTAACCATTGTGGATGCCATTGGTTGTACCATCACAGAGACCGTAGAAGTAGAACCCACAGAAGGTTGCTTCTTCATCGCAACAGCATTAACGCCCAATGGAGATGGTGCCAATGATACTTGGACGATTGGAGGCCTGGAGTTCTTCCCACAGTCCTCTGTTCAAGTCTTCA
The DNA here is from genome assembly GCA_964649515.1 of uncultured Comamonadaceae bacterium. Taxonomy (GTDB): domain Bacteria; phylum Bacteroidota; class Bacteroidia; order Flavobacteriales_D; family Sanyastnellaceae; genus CALKGK01. The sequence continues at coordinate 21,193 of CAZYPV010000042.1, forward strand.
ACCGATGGGGACAACTGCTCTTTGAGTCAACAGGGTACAATACACCTTGGGATGGGCGATACAATGGAAGTGAGCTTCCCGTTGCCGATTACTACTTTATCATCACTTATGATCAGGAGAAAGAACCGATCACAGGAACGGTAACGATCAAATACTAGGACAGGACATCATGCGCAATACACTATATACGCTTATACTAGCAGCCTTTTTTCTTTTATCCATGAGTGCTGTTCAGGCGCAACAATTGGCTCGAAGAACCCAGTTTCTTACCAATACTTATTTGGTGAATCCAGCGGTAGCAGGCACAAAGCCTTATACCCCCATCATGGCCAGCTATCGCAACCAGTGGACGGGGTTTGATCAGGCACCAACGACTTATACTTTGTCCGGACACACCTCTTTGCCGAATAAACTAGGAGTGGGAGGGGTGTTCTTTCGAGATGACGCTGGTGGAGCAATCACCAACACGGGACTGGAACTCACGGGTACCTACAAAGTTGATTTGAACAATGAAGACGCCGTTTCTTTTGGTTTAAGCGCGGTTGTTGGTCAATATCGATTCGATAATTCGGTGTTGACAGTTTTGGATGAAAACGATCCAGCCATTCTGGGGAATGTAGAAAGTGAAACCGCTTTCGATGCCAATTTCGGTATGATGGTTTACGGTAAAAATTACTTCTTCGGAGCTTCTGTTCCTCAATTATTGCAAACCAAATTGAATCTCGAAGGATTTCTTCCCGACGATAACCAAAGAGTGAGGCATTACATGTTCATGGGGTCGTACTTGTACTATCTGAATGAAGAAATCAGTATCCAACCAAGTGCTTTGGTGAAATTCACTGCAACTTCACCGGTGCAGTTCGATTTCTACATGCGCGCCCTCTACCAGGATTCTTTTTGGGCAAGCATCAGCTACCGAAATAATGATGCGGTTTGTTTGGGTCTAGGAATGGAATACGGCCCGTTTGTTTTCGCTTATGGATATGATATTACGGTGAGTGACGCAAGAGCATTTAGTCCGCATACCCACGAGCTTACGATTGGTTATTTACTTCCGAGAAAAGGAAATTTCACCAGCAAATCACTGCTTGGTCCGCGTAGACTAGGAGGCCGATTGGTGAAATAATCTTTGGCAGTATTTTTGACTAACTAACCTTAAATTAAAATTGACGATGAAAAAAATGACCTCCTTATTGCTCCTTTTTATGTTTGTAGTTGGAGCAGCACAAGCGCAGTTCGAGCGTTTAGAAGTGGAAGAAGTAGCAAGTTTTGATGGATATACTACTTATCGGGTATATGCAGTATTGAAGAATCGTGGCGACCTCCTGGATGCTGTGTTTGGAGAACAAGGAAATCCAGTTGTAGTCAACAGTACCAGTCCGTTCTATCAAAATGAAAATGGAGGTGCCATGGCCAATGACATTCAGAAAGCCGCTTTGGACCAGTTTCCAAAATTGAAGTACGATTCCTGGGTAACCATTGGATACGATAACAATTATATGAATTCAGTGACCTTTTTTGGATCCATGACAGCCGATTCTGTTGCGATTGAAAAAGATTTTAGAACAGACTTTGAATTGGGCAAAAACATACTCATCAAGGATGGTGCATGGTTTGTTACACCAGACCAGTTGCAAGCTCGCGGTGATGACCAGAACCGGGTATTGTTGATGCAATTGACGACCAAAGGGAAAATATCAGGATCAGTGAATTTGCACGGACGTTGGCATTCGAGAGATGCTGAAGGAGGACTTGTTCCTCATGTATGGCAAGAAAAAGCTGTGAAATTCAGTGCGGGTTGATGTGTGCTGGGGTAAATGAAATGAAAAACCTTCTCAAGTTGAGAAGGTTTTTTTTTGCGTTTAATTTTTTTGAAGCTTGAAATGAGATATAAAAAAACGGGCGATAGGAACTGAAACGAGGTCTCGGAATAAGCGCAGGAAAGCGCGATAAAAAAAAAAATTTCGATTTTTTCCGTCGAAAGACAACCCCTGCGGGGCCCTCCCTCCCCCACCACCATTGGCTTCTCGAAGGTCGGGAGTTCTTCTTGGACTTCAAAACTTTTTTGGAGCCACTTTGTGGATAACTACCCTCACTTTGTAAGCGTCAACTTCTTCATAACGATTCCATTTCAACTCGATCCACCAACGCAGGTTCCTACCAATCCACTTGGTCGCCAGCCTGCCCTTCCTGAATCAATTCAACCACAAGATAGTACTCCAAGCAAAGGACATACAAACCACTTTGCAAATGATGGCTTTTCTTGCGTGAATCAAACAAAAAGCAAAATTCACCCTTGTACTTTTAATTTAAACTGGGGTCGGAGGGAAGGTCGGTTAAACGAGCATAATCCTTGCCCATGTCGTGAAGAATGGTTTTCCAAAGCTCATTGTCTTGAGTACTCATCAACATTTCAGGATCGGCTTCCCCCACAATCCAAGACTTCTGCTCCAATTCCTCATGAAGCTGATTGGCACTCCACCCGGCATAACCAACAAAAAATCGTATTTGATGAGGCTCTAGTTTCCCCGACTTCAGCAATTGCTGCAAGGCATCGAAGTCGCCTCCCATGTAAATGCCCTCAGCAATGGGCACTGAGTTCTCAATGGCAGAACCCAAAGAATGAATGTAGAAAAGGTTGGAACTTTTAACCGGACCACCAATACTGATTCTCGTTTCCAAATTTGGAAGGTTGTCCATCAACTGGTCCAAATCCATCTCAATGTAATTGTTCAACACAAAACCAAAACTCCCTTCCTCACTGTGTTCGCAAAGCAATATGACCGACCGCTTGAAGTAGGGATCAGACAAAAAAGGTTCGGCTATCAAGATTTTGCCCGGACCTAATGGTATATTGTTCTCTGGTGTGAAGTCAAACATTTCTTTTTCTTAAACTGAAAATCCTTCATGAAAGTTGCTACTTTTCCATCAAATCTTCAAAAAATGACGCCATTTTTCTCAATTTCTTCAATTATTGGTCAGAAATCAAGCATTTTGATCTTCTTTCTTCTGTGCATTTTCCTACCTGGCTACCCACTTTTTGGTCAAAATCAGGACAAGGCCTTTGAAGGGAACGAATCCATTTCTTATGATGAGGCGATTGCGCGTTATCAGTACTTTGCCAATAAGTACGAAGAAGCGCATTTTTTAGAAGTGGGTATGACCGACGTGGGCGAGCCACTGCATTGTTTTTTCCTTACGAAATCACTTCTGCCATTAGGCGCTGATGGTCGGTTCGATCTGCCAAAAGATAAACCGGTACTCTTCATCAATAATGGCATTCACCCCGGTGAACCTTGTGGGATTGACGCGAGTTTGCAATTTGTGGAACGACTGCTAGAATCGCGCAATGAAGATCGACAAAGCATCCTCGATCGATTGGTGATAGCGATAGTTCCCGTTTATAATGTTGGTGGTGCTTTGAATAGGGGGTGCTGTTCGCGAGCCAATCAAAATGGACCGGAGGCTTACGGATTTCGTGGGAATGCGAAAAATTTAGATCTGAATCGTGACTTCATTAAGCTGGACTCCGAAAATGCACGAAGTTTGGTGCTTTTGCTCCGAAGTCTCAATCCACACGTGTTCATCGATACCCACACCAGCAATGGAGCAGATTATCAATATGTGATGACCATGATTGCGACGCAGCCGGATAAAGCGAGCGAAGAAATCGGGCAGTACATCCGCGAAAAAATGTCGCCAAGTCTTTATGCCGATATGGAAAAACGGGGTTTTGGCATGACCCCCTACGTGTATGGCATGGGGCGCATTCCGGATGAAGGCATCAAAGATTTTCTTGAAACTCCAAGGTATAGTACCGGGTACAACGCGCTTTTCAACACCATCGGATATACTTCCGAAACCCACATGCTGAAGCCATTTCCGCAAAGAGTGGAGAGCACATACCAATTTTTGATGAGTACAGCGAGCTACATGAGTCAAAATGCCGCAGAGTTGATTGCCCTGAAAAATAGAGCAGACAATGCCGTTTGTTCACAAAAGGTTTTCCCCTTGCAGTGGGAGTTGGATACCATGAACTACCGCATGCTCCCTTTCAAAGGTTTTGAAGCCAAGTACCCGAAAAGCGAAGTGAGTGGTGAGAATCGTTTGAGCTATGATCAAGGTGCTCCATTTGAGAAAGAGATCAAGTATTTCGATCAATACATCGTGAAAGATAGTGTCATTGCGCCCAAGTTTTACATCATTCCCTGGGCTTGGAAGTCGGTGTGGCAGGCCATGCAATTGAATGGAGTTGAAATAGATTTTCTTAGGGCAGACACTACCATGATGGTGGAAGCGTATTTTATTGATGATTTTTCTAGTACCAATAGGGTGTATGAAGGACATCACATGAACACCGTTCAATCCATGCGGAAAGAGCTAATTGAGATGCATTTCAGAGCAGGAGATGTCATGATCCCCGTTAACCAAACGTCCAACCGATACATCGTGGAGACGCTTGAGCCCAAGGGGGTAGATGCTTTTTTTGTTTGGAATTTTTTCGATTCAGCCTTCCAGCAAAAAGAGTGGTATAGTGATTACGTTTTCGAAGATACCGCGGCAGAAATGCTCAAAACCAACCCTGAACTAAAAAAGGCCTTTGAAGAGAAGAAGCAAAGCGACCCCGAGTTCAAATCAAACGCAAGAGCTCAATTGTATTGGTTGTATCAGCGGAGTGTGCACTTTGAGCCCAGCTTGAACCGCTATCCGGTTTATCGGGGGATGTGATGCGATGTAATGAAGTCCTTATTTCTTCATCTTAATAAAACCCAAAAATAGTATGCACGCCTACTAAATTATTTACCTTCGTACTATGAAGTCGGTTGGATACCAGATGGTGATGACATACTATCGTATGATGCGAGAGATTCGATCACGCGTTGATATTGGACCAAAACAAGTGAGGTTCTATATGGACAAACTTTCGGTGTTGAGCGTCCCTCCGTTGAATTGCAGCGTGAAAAGCTTTGACTTTGGAGGTGTGAAGGTGGAAGGGGTGAGGCACAAAGATGCTGAAGATGATCTTATTCTCTTTTTCATTCACGGTGGTGCCTTTGCCTTTGGGTCGGCTAGAACCCACAGGGCTGCTGCGGCTTTTCTCTCCAAGCATACAAAAGCGCGTGTTTATCTTCCGGAATACAGAACCACGCCAGAATATCACTATCCCGCCCCCTTAGAAGATTGCATCAAAAGCTACTCGGCCATCCGAGAGAAGTATCCCGATCGAAAGATTGTGGCCATTGGCGATTCGGCAGGCGGAAATTTGAGTGCTGCGCTTACTGTATATTGCAGAGATCATAACATCCCAATGCCGCACAAATTGGTGCTGATGTCGCCGTGGTTGGACTTGTCGGAAAACTCCGAAAGCATTCAAAACAACTACGACGAAGAGAGTATTTTTTATACCAAGGACCTCATTGCGTATTCCGACTACTACCTCGCTGGAAAACCTGCGAAAGATCCTTTGGTGTCTCCTTTGTATGCCGACCTTCACGATTTTCCGCCAACCTTTATACAAGTGGCGAAAAACGAATTGCTCTATCACGACAGTAAAGGGTTTTTCAAGAAACTTCAGGACGAAAACATTGCTTGTGCGATGGAAGAAGAGGAAAACCTCTTTCATTCATGGCAACTGTTGAGCGACTATCTACCCGCAGCAAGAAGATCGCTCGAAAATGTAGCGAAGTTCATTCTCTCGGAAGAAGAGTAGTCACCATCAGAATCGAAGTGTGCTTCTGTAGGTCGAAAGCAGACTCTTTTGCTGATTATTTACTGCGTCCATATCCGGTTTGATGGCCTCGAAAGGAAGTTTCTCGAAAGCCCCGAGATCAATTTGGTCAGCTTCCATGAAACGTTGAGAAGCTCCATTCACCTCCTGAAGTTGGTTGTAGGTGAACTGCTGTTCAAGAATGCGTTGAACACCATCTTTGTTCTCGGACTTCGTGCGATGCGTCGAATAAATCAATTCACCTTTTTCATCAAAGAAGAAATGATCGCTTTGATCTCCTGCTTCATTGGTATAAGCGCCGCTTACTTGCATTAAAATTCCATGCTCATCGTAGTTTACCTCAGCTTCTCCCTTAGCACCATTCATTGAAAGTCTGCGCTTTTGAACTGCTTGTGGATCAACTTGGCGAATTCGCTTTTCGATGGTTTCCAGTTGTTCTTTTGGAGTATCGCTGAGTCCTTCCGGTTGAGGAGCTTTTTCCCCTTGTTCCTGGCAAGCACTAAAGGCAGTAATCATCAAAAGAACGTTGATGTAAATAAAGATGGAATGACGCAAAGCGATTTTCATGTGTTTTAAGTTTTTAGGGGCATACGAAGATAATGAAAACAGGTTGCGCAATTTCTTAACAGAGGGGTAAGGATGCGGTAAGGTCATAGCCAAGGCGTCATCTTAACTTTGACCCCGAAGAGCAGCGATAGTTGACTTTTCATTTTAAAGGTTCTCATTTGCCACATCTCAGCAAACCTTCTTGTTTGTCACAGATTATCCCAAGGCATTAAAAAAGACTTCCAAACGTGGAGGTCTTTTTTTTGTGGTGTAATTCGATGGATGTCTTCATTCAGTCATTGAATTGTATTTCATGGATGAAGAGTCGTTATTCAGGCTTGAACCTTCAATTCTACGCGGATATTCGCTAAGATTTCACCATTCACTCTCACCTCAATGCGATGTGTTCCCGGGTAGTGCTTTCTTGTGCTGAGGTCTTGAAAATGCTGTTGTTTTTGAAGTTGGTGTTGGCCTATTGGAAAGGTCTTTTCCGACCACTGAAATACCTTCGAACTGGTGCTCCCATTCTTCTTTTGGTAATGCACCAAGTACTCAATGCGTAACTTGGCCGACTCGTGAAGCTGAAAAACAAGCGCTAAATTCAATGGATCTCCGATCTTGATTTGGTCTTTGTCTGCTTTGAAGGCAAGTAAGTCCAAGTGCGTTAATTCATCGTA
>CAZYPV010000043.1:0-27927 GCA_964649515.1 uncultured Comamonadaceae bacterium
AAATGGACTTTGGGCGACGTAAATCAATAGCCGTGATTTTTGTTCGGCGACTTAAATCAATAACCCACATCACTTCCAAAAACTCTCCGATATATCATCGCCACTAAAAAGCCCACAACGATGTGCCATATTCCCCACCACGCTGCAACAAATGCCATAGCTCCATTACCTTCGAAAAAGGCGAAGATCAATACTAAACCCAATCCAGAGTTTTGAATGCCGGTTTCCATGCTGGTCGTAATGGAATCCCGTTTTCCCAAACCAAATACCATGGAACTACAAAAACCGATGATAAATGCAAGTGCATTTTGAATCAACACAAGAAAGAATACTTGTGGTAGATATGCCACAAAATGGTCGAAGTTCTTCGTCAAGGCGATGGTGATGAAGGCGAGAAGGATCAAAAATGAGATGATCCTCAAGGGTTTTGAGATGGTTCGCGACCAAGAGGGCTTCTTTTGCTGGATGAGCATTCCTAATATACATGGTACAACGATGATGAGTACGATGGTTTGGATGACTCCAAATGGGTCCAATTGGAAACTTTGCTGCTCAAGTTTCGGGTAGAGTAAACTGCTCCAAAAAATAAAGCTCAATGGGGTGATAAATGCAGAGAGCAAGGACGAAAGGGTGGTGCTCGAGATGCTCAATGCGATGTTTCCCCGTGCAAGAGCTGTAAAGAAGTTGGATACGTTTCCTCCCGGACAACAGGCTACCAATATCATTCCTAGGCCTAAAGCTACTGTTGGCTGCATGAGATAAACGAGAAAGGCGGTCATGGCAGGTAAGAGGAGAAGCTGACTGGCCATCGTAACCAATACTGCTTTCGGGTGTTGAAGTAAATATCGCAGGTCACTCCATTTCAACTCCAAGGATACTCCGAACATGATCAAAGCGATACAAGCGTTCAGCGCATTTAAACTTTCTGGTGAAAAGCGAAGCTGGATGTCTTCTAACTCAATCATTCAACAACAACTCAATGAGTTTCTTAGAGCTTACTTTTCGATGGATGTTGGATCCTTCAACAAAACTGATATTTCCCGTTTCTTCGGAGATCACAATGGCTCGGGCGTCCGTTTCCTCGCACAACCCAAGTGCTGCCCGATGACGCATTCCCATTTCTACAGGGAGGTCGTCGCGCTGAGTTACGGGTAATACTGCACTGGCATAAGCAATTTTCTGATGAATTACGAGAACGGCGCCGTCGTGGAGCGGACTGTTCTTAAAAAAGATGCTCTGCAAAAGAGCAGAGGTGATGCGGGCGTCAATGAGTCGTTTCGACAATACCATGCTTTCGAGCGGACTGCTCCTTTGAAAGACAATCAGGGCTCCGGTTTTGCTCGATGCTAGTTTCACACAGGCTTTAGCAATTTCTTCAGCTGGTAAAGCTTCTTTTCCTTTCACGGGCAACAACTTTCTCAAAAATCGATTTCGCGTTTTGAAAAAATCTCGATTTCCGATAAAGAGCAAAAATTGTCGTAATTCTTGCTGAAAAACGATGATTATAGCGATCACCCCAACGCCCATAAGTTGCCCCAAGATCTCTCCGAGCAAATTCATTTGAAGGGCATCTACAATCTTCCATAGGAGGTAAATCAATGCCAATCCCAAGAAAATTTTTATTGCTGCCGTTCCTCGTGTGAGCTGGAACAATTGATAGAGTATGAATGCTACAAGCAACACATCCAACACGTCTTTGAACTTGATGTCGATAAATAAAAAGATCATGCGCTTTTGAATTGTTGATGAAGAAGTACACACTCTTTGGCTGCTTTTGTGTCGTGAACACGAAGCATTTGGGCTCCTTTGGATAAGGCGATCATGTGAAGCGCAGTACTTCCGTTCAAAGCTTCTTCAGCTTTCGTATTCAGTACTTTATTGATCATGGATTTCCGACTCAAACCGGTAAGTATTGGACAAGACAATGCATGGAATAAGTCCATGTTCTCCAAGAGTTCATAGTTGTCTTCAAGGCGTTTTCCAAAGCCAAAACCTAAATCAATCATGATGTCCTTTATGCCAATACTTCGGAGCTCATTGAGCTTGTTGGCAAGAAATTGATACACTTCACGACTACAGTTCTTGTACTCTGGCGAAACCTGCATCGTTTGAGGTTCTCCTTGCATGTGCATGAGGACATAAGGAACTTGTAGCTCGGCAACGGTAGAAAACATTTTTTCATCAATGCTTCCGGCCGAGACGTCATTAATCATAGCAGCACCCCTCTGAACACTTGCTTTGGCAACACTACTGTAAAAGGTGTCAATGGATATTCGCGCTTCTGGAAATCGAACTACGGCGGCTTCCAAAACGGGCAGAAGTCGTTGCTTTTCCTCTTCAGCGCTAATTCGCTGAGCTCCTGGTCGGGTAGATTGCGCTCCAAAGTCCAAAAAATCAGCTCCTTCCTCTAAGGCTCGCTCAATTTGATGAAGCCGAGTGGTGACATCCGCTTTCGCATCACCATCAAAAAAGGAGTCGGGCGTGATGTTGATGATGGTCATGATTTTAGGCGAGTTAAACTCAAAGAGTTCACCTTTCACTAGAAATGAGGGGCTATAATCTGTGGTTTCCATATCTTTCGGTCGGCAAGATAGCACGAAACTTTATGAATCTAACGAGTCAACAATACGACAGCATCGTAGACCGATGCAAAAGCCTTTTTCTCAAGAAAGCTGCCGATTATGGAACGGCATGGAGAATTTTAAGAACCTCTTCGCTCACCGATCAGATTTTTATCAAAGCAAAACGAATCCGTACGCTGGAACAAACGGGCGAAAACAAGGTGGGAGAGAGCATTGAAAATGAATATATCGGGATTATCAATTACTGTGTGATGGCACTTATTCAACTCGACTTGCCGGAAGATGCTCCCATGGAATTGCCACTAGATTTGGTGGAAGAGGCTTACATGGCTCAGTTAAGTACTACCAAATCGCTCATGGAAACCAAAAATCACGACTACGGTGAGGCTTGGAGAGATATGAGAGTGAGTTCATTAACCGATTTGATCCTGATGAAAATCTTGCGCGTGAAGGAGATCGAGGACAATCAAGGCAAAACGATAGCTTCTGAAGGTATCGATGCCAATTACCAGGATATGATCAATTATGCCATTTTTGCAATGATCATGCTTACTTTGGAGTGAACCAAAGAAAATAGCAGCTGTTAAAATTGGGTTAAAAATCAAGCCGACAACCGCTTAGATCTTACTTTTAAGCACAATAAAAATTTGCACCTCATGAAAGCCATTGTTCTAGTTTCGAGAATCATCGTTGGAAGTATTTTTATCCTTTCCGGACTCATAAAAGCCAATGATGCAATAGGTTTTGAGTATAAATTGATCGAGTACTTTAGTGAGAAGGCGCTCGGATTTCCAGATTTAATTCCTTACGCACTTCCTTTGGCCATTTTCATTTGCCTGGGTGAGATTTTGCTGGGGGTGGCTTTGCTGGTTGGTGCTTTTCCAAAACTTACCAACACCTTACTTATGGTCATGGTGTTGTTTTTTGGTTGGTTAACGTATTACACGGCAAGCTGTGATCCCTTTGAAGAGAAAACGTTCATTGATGCCCAAGGTCAAGAATATACGGCCACTCCTGAATGTGTTTTGGAATGCGGTTGTTTCGGAAATGCTATTCCTCTCACGCCGTGGGAGTCGTTTGCGAAGGATATGGTGCTGTTATTTTTCGTCATCTTTACATTCTTAGGGGCTTTTGTTTGGAAAAACTTGAAACTCAATACGGCAAAAGAAGATACGGTGATTGTGACAGCTACGCTTGCATTTACCGCGGTGTTTAGCTTGTTGATGCTCGATTGGTTGTTCCCGATTCTTTTTGCTGCAATCACTTTGGGGGTGGCGATCTTGATCAAAAAATATTCGTCGGGAAGCAGAAAAGAGCTTTTGATGGCGGGTGGCGTCTTGTTGGTTTGTGCGGCATTTCAGTACTACACCTTGGAGCATTTACCGGTGAAAGATTACCGACCTTATGCAGTGGGTAATGATTTGGTGGACGGAATGAAAACGGCCGATGAAAAAGGTTTGGAGCCGCCCACTTTTGTGACGATGTATGAGATGACCAATAAAGACTCCGGTGAGGTGATGGAACTCGATAGCGAAAAATACCTCGAAGATCGAATTTGGGAAAATAAGGCTTGGGAAATCACAAAATCTTGGGGACCCATCAAAAAACGCGATGGTTATGAACCTCCAATTCCGCCCGATTTTGAATTTAGCGACTACGATGGAAATGATATGACTCCAAGCATTTTAGAGGGTAAAGACTTGGTGTTCCTGAACGTAGCATATGATTTGGATTATACCAATATGGACGCACAACGAGAGATCAGCAAATTGGCAGATGAGTTGATGAAAAAAGGACACCGAGTTTATGGCTTGAGTACTGCCGGACAAGATCAGTGTGAAGAATTTCGCCATGAGGTGCAGGCGGCATATCCTATTTTTTCGGGTGATGAGAAAATTCTAAAGACCATCGTTAGAGCTAATCCAGGACTGGTGGTGCTGAAGGGTGGGGTGGTGCAAGCGAAATTTCACTACAACGATTTGCCAGAAGCTTCCGATTTTCCTGACTTCCCTGCTAGATAAAACGCCTAATGATCCACTTGCTGCAACGACTTTTCTACGGTTTTCTTGTTCTGCTGGGAGTGGTATTTCTCGTTTTCACCTTGTTCACATTGGTGCCCGATCCTGCTCGTGAATTGGCAGGTCAAAATGAATCGCCTGAGGTGATCGAAGCTATCCGTAAAAAGCATCGCTTGGATCTGGGGTATTTCCCCCGTCTGGGTTATTTTCTCAACGATTTGTCACCCATTGGTTTTCACTCCAAAAGGCAAGAAGAACCGGCGTTCATCGATGTTCAAAAGGTGGATTGCATGGAATTGATGAATACCGAAAATGGAGTTTTGTTGCTCAAATGGCCCTATTTAGGTCGGTCTTTTCTCTCAGAACGGAGCGTGAGTAATATCATCGGAGAAGCGCTTCCGGGTACTGCGGTGCTTGCTTTTAGCGCCATCAGTATCGCTTTGGTTTTAGGAATTGCCTTGGGGATTTTCACCGCGCTTCAAAAGGATTCTTTTTTCGATCATTTTGCGATGGTACTGGCGTCCTTGGGGATGTCCGGGCCTTCCTTCTTTATGGCCATCTTGATTGCATGGTTGGGGGGAACTGTCTTTTTTGATCAAATCCGAATTCCTCTCTGGCCATTGGTGTTTCTGGGCTTGTTTTTTGGCTTGAAATTCCTCCCCAAACTCAAAAAAAACAAGTTCTTTCAACAGTGGTGGTTGGCTCTAGGACTTTTAACAGGTGCACTTTTTTTCTTCGTTCTTAAAGAAAGCGATTCCCTTGCTTACCTCAACTTACCAGGTACTGGCTTATCTGCTACCGGTAGCTTGTATGAGGTGGATGTTTGGGAGGGAAAGCGTTTGTCCTTGGTGAATTTAATTTTGCCAGCAATAACCTTGGGAATTCGTCCATTGGCGGTAATTACCCAACTCACCCGTTCTTCTTTGCTGGAGGTGATGCAGGAAGATTACATCAGAACGGCCTACGCAAAGGGTTTGTCAAGATCTCAGGTGATTCGTAAACATGCCATCAAAAATGCACTCAATCCTGTGGTTACTGCTGCAAGCGGTTGGTTTGCTTCAATGCTGGCAGGCGCTGTTTTTGTGGAGTTTGTTTTCGGGTGGAAGGGTATCGGTTTTGAGGTGTTTCAAGCTTTGGAAAAAAACGATCTTCCTGTGGTTATGGGGGCAGTTCTGGTCATCGCGAGTACCTTCGTCATCATCAATATCGCGGTTGATTTGATTTATGGTCTGCTCGATCCTAGAGCAAAGGTGTCGTAAGGGAGTTCAAGGTCATGGTGATGTGCCAACACCTCCGTCATCAGCCCAAAAATAACTAGGTGAGATTTTTCAAAGGCCGATTTTGGCGTTCAGCATTCTACAAAAACGTACGGCCATGTCGTTGAAGTAGCGTTTCGTTCGGTAAGAACCAACCCATTGCACTCCATGAATGGCGTTGGTGAGAAACAATTCGTCGGCTGCAAGCAGATTTTGTGGAGTGAGGCTGCATTCATAAACCTTGATGCCGTTCTCCAAGGCGAGGTTGATGATGTTCATACGCATGGTTCCAGCTACCGGACCTTCGTCCAAACCGGAGGTGTAAAGCACGCCGTTACTCACCAAAAAGATGTTGCTTGAGGTGGCTTCGATGATGGAGCCTTTATAGTTCTGAACAAGCGCATCATCAAGTCCTTTTTCGTGGGCAAATAGTGCCGCCTGGATGTAAACTTGACATTCCAATCGTTTGTAAACGGCGAGACGATTGAGGTCTTTCTTGAACTCTACACAAAGATCAACATTCTTGCCTTGCTCATTCAAAGTGAAGCGATTGTGTTCAAGTGAATTGGCTTCAATAACGTACTCCAATTCGTTGCCAATGGGCAAATAAAACCCGGCCGATTTCCGACAAAATGTGACCCGAACTCTTCCCCCTTGATGAATTTGATTGCGCTCACCCAGTTCAACGATTTCTTTCTCGAGTTTTTGAAGCGTGAAGTCAATCGGTCGATCAATCTTGTAAGCTTCCATGGTTTCTAAAACCCGGGAAAAATGATGATCCAAGAATACGGGTTTCCCATCAATCAAACGTATGGTTTCAAAAAATCCATCTCCATAATGGAAGCCCCTGTTGCTCACTGGCAGTGCCGGACCGTTAGCTGGATAATATACGCCGTTGTAGAATACCTCGTTCATCTTGGCTAAGCTATTAAATCAAGGTACTTTTTCAAAGGATCGTTTGTAGGAATTAACACTCCTTGTACTCCTACTTTTTCACCGGCATCACAATCGCGCTGCTTGTCTCCAATCATGTACGATTTTTTCGGGTCGATGTTGAACTTGGCAAGACCCCGTTCGATCATCAAAGATCCAGGTTTTCGGCTGAGCGATTTGCCATAATCGTCGTGATGTGGAGAGTAATAAATCTCAGTGATCTTCACGCCATTCTTCTCCGCTTCTTGAAGAAAATAGTTGTGGATTTCTGCTACTTCTTCATGTCCGTACAGCCCTTTGGCTATTCCGCCTTGGTTGGTAATCAATATGAGCAAATACCCTTTTTCCTGAAGCGTTTTCAAAGCGGACCATAAATCAGGGAGTATGGTGAATTCTTCGATGCTCTTGGTGTAATCTCCGGGATCGTGATTGATGATGCCGTCTCGGTCTAGAAAAATGGCTTTGTTCATAACACAAAGGTGATGATTATCTGTTTTTAAGACAAACACTTATCACGTTAAGACACTCGTGTTTTAAATTGTTGAAAAAGAAGTAATAAGCTACTTGCTCGCTGGTTCAAAGCTATTGCACAATTTACTTTATTTGTCTCGATGAATGTTTAGTAGGACGGAATAGCCAACGTCCTTTCACCACTAAAAACATCTTTTCGACGCATGACTTGGTCAAAAACCGATCTGAAAAGGGCGCTGCCCAACGTATTGGCAAAGATCTCTCACCAATCTTTGTACTTTACAGAGCATCTGAAATGTACTTTTGCCAGTGAGCAAGGTGCCAACAATGTTTTCCAACTTGAGGTACCACAAATGCTGGGGAAAACCATTGATGACTTTCCCATTTCTGAAGAATCCAAAGCCTTGTTTAAAAACAAATGTCTTGAGATTGAGCCCAATGAAGGCGCAACTCAACTGATTTTCCCAGAGAGTGCAGGAGGGATGGAGCATTGGCTTATGAAGCTGAGTCAAGGCGATTCGTTCCAATATCAGTTGCATTCAATTGCAGATCATTCATCAACGCTTTTCGTCGAACAGTTAGATCAATTGTTTCGTTTTCGTTCCGAGGCGGTGGTTGTAGTAAATCGCGATGCGGAAATTTTGTATCTCAATCGTCCGTTCCTGGGTTGGCCAGTGGCAACGGCGAAAGGGAGAAACATCGCGGCGCTTTTTTCAGCTATTGATAAACAAAGAATCCTTCAGGCGATCGAAGAAACCAACGAAAGAAAGGCAAGTACGAGCATGATGGTGAGTGTTTCTTTTCTTCAAAAGGTGAAGTCGTTCCGCTTGGATGTGAGTGCTATAGACTTGGATGAGGGGGGAGTGATGCTCCAATTTCATGATCAGATTCCGCAAAAGAACAAGAGTCTCAAAACAAACGAGAAACTCGACCTCCTAGAAAGGATTTTAGGGGGAATGGATACGGCGGTTTTTGCGGTCGGACCTTCGGGTAAAATCCTGTTTTCAAATGCTGCTGCTGAAGAACTGTTCGAACGCCGTTTTAAAAATGTGATTGAGTTTACTCATGTTACTGGCGGAAGATGGTTGAAAAACGATAACAAAACACCGGTGAATCTTTTCGATTTGCCGTTCACTGAAGAGTCTGACCAAATCGATGATGCCGTTGAATTTGAATATTTTTACTCGACGTCAGACAAGGCGGTTCCCTTGGAGGTCTCATGCTCCAAATTACCTCTAAACAACCAAGAAGCCATCTTGGTGTGGCACTTTAGAGTGATTCAAGAGGCTTACCAAGCGCGAAAAAAAATGGAAGAGGCCAATGCGAATTTGGACGACTTCGTACGGGCCACTGCTCACGATTTGAGATCTCCCATTTCAAACATGAAGAACCTTTTCAACCTGCTTGAAAAATTAGAGGATGAAGAGAAAAAAGGGTTCGTTTTGGATAAAATCAAGGATTCAGTTTACAAGTTGGACGATTTGCTGAATGGCTTGATGCAAATGGTAGATGCGCAAAACAACAAACACCTCATGATTGAAGAACTGCGTTTTGTAGATGTTTATGACTTTGTGATGAACGACCTCGAAGAACAGGTGAAAGAGTCAAATGCCCAAATTACAATGGACTTTGAGGTGGATACGATCGTGTATAATAAGGCCTACTTGAGAAGTATTCTCTACAATCTGATTTCAAATTCCATCAAATACCGCGATGAAAAAAGGCCACTGGAGATCAAAATTTCCAACCGGAAAAACAAGAATGAGATTTGGTTGAAGGTGGAAGATAATGGGCTGGGCATTGATCTCACCAAATACAGCAACTTGTTGTTCAAACCCTTCAAGCGACTTACCAACCAAGGAAGCGGAAAGGGGATTGGATTGAGCCTTATTAAACAATTTGTGGAGAAGAATGGCGGACAAATTTTTGTCGATAGCGAACCTGAAGAAGGAACCACATTTGTTTGTGTACTCATTCCATTTCCCAATGAAGTCCTGCAAACCAGCTTGTTCTAATGCAATCGTTCTCCGTTTTGTACCGCTTGGTCTGGACCAATCAAAACGATGCCCTCTGGTGAATTCAATCCCAAAACAAGACATTCACTCATAATCGTTGCAACTTGCTTCTTTGGAAAGTTCACTACAGCCAACACCTGTTTTCCAACCATGTCAGTAGGTGAGTATTGATCACAAATCTGTGCACTGCTCTTCAGCACTCCGAGTGGACCAAAATCAATGCGCAAAAGAAGTGCAGGTTTTAGTGCTGCCTCAAAAACTTGTGCTTCTATTACTGTTCCCACTCGAATGTCTAGTGCCAAAAAATGAGCATAATCAACTGTGTCCATTGCCAATAAAAATTCATTTCGAAAGGTAAGATAGCAAGTTCTGAGCGTGTTGTTGAGAACAGCTTCCGATTTAGAATAACTCAGAACTCGCTAAATGTTGCAAAGTTGTTGAATATGTGAAGAAGATGCAGGGCTTTCAGGTTTTCCATAAATCGCAATCGTTGTACTTTAGTGGCCTAAACAATACACCATGAGTTGGCCAAAATTTGATTTGGGTGATTTCCCTTCACAAACGAAAGCATCTTGGAAAGAGAAGGTGATTGCAGACCTTAAAGGCAAGTCCTATGAAGCTTTGCAATGGAGTGTGGACGAAGACCTCGTTCTCGAACCGATGTACACAAAAGAAGAGCAGAGTGAAATTCTAGCGCTGCCAAAACGAGCGTTGAAATCAGATAACAACGCTTGGTTGATCCATCAAGATTTTTCCCAACTCGGTGACCGAGCCAATGGGGAGATCCTTGAGGCTTTGAAAAATGGGGTGAACTCGATCAGCTTTGATTTGGAAGACTTCTTGTCGAATCCAAAAATGCTGGATGGCGTCTTTCAAAACATGGTTCGCTTGAATGTCAATTGCACTCCCGAAAGTTGGCTCAATTCCAAGACGATAGCTTCGGAAAAATCATTGGATTTTAGTCATGAATGGAGTGGGTTTTGCCTTGATCCTTTTGGTGACAAAAACACTGATAAGAGTCAGATTGTCAGTTCGATAAACGAGATAAAAAAGACCAATAGCGTTCAGCTAAAACTCAACCTGAGTGTGTTAGCCGAAGCAGGCTTTGGTCCGGTGGATACTTTGGCTTTGGCTTCCCTAAAAATGGAACAATTGCTTGCTTTTAGCGAAGAGGCAGGGTGGAGTGCAAAGGAGGTCTTTGATCATCTTGTTGTGGAGATGAGTGTTGGTCGTTCCTATTTGAGCGATTTAGCTCTGACGCGTGCGCTGAGAATGTTGATGCAGAAGTTGTTGCGTCTGAGTTCCGATGATTCAAAGTCGGACCAAGCGATTTTCATTCAGTGCAACAGTGCTTTGTTCAACCAGAGCAGATTGGATCCTTACAACAACCTTCTTCGTGGAACTATAGCTGGAATGTCGGCGGTGCTCGGTGCTTGTGATGCATTACACATTCATCCACACGATTTCCTGTGGAACAACAGTACGGAAGGCTTGCGTTATGCGAGAAACATTCACCATTTGCTTGGTGAAGAGGCTTATTTGAGCGCCGTTCAAGACCCAATGAGAGGTTCATTTATGGTGGAGAAACTGACTTCAGGAATGCTGCAGAAGGCGTGGACAAAATACCTGAAGTGGTCGGAAAAAGGAAGCTATTGGGAATTGATTCAAAATGGAACCATACAGCGCTCAGCCAATGAAGCTTGCGCTAAGATCAAAGAAGAGATGGAGCAAGGAAAAAGAATCCTTGTTGGAGTGAATAAATATCAACCAAAAGAAAGCGATTTACCCAAATTGCGTCACCTTCAATTCAAGGGTGAATTAAATACCTTCCGCTGGGCCGAAGTTCAGGAATCAAAAGCAATGCAAGGATGAAAAATTGGAAACAAGTTGACTGGAAAGAGGGCTTAGACCAACTCGATGATAGCAAAGTTGATGACAAAACCAGCTTGCGAACATCGGAGGAAATCGATTTGAAATCAAGTTATCAGCGCTCAGATGCAGCTCCTTTATTGGATAAGGCTTATGTTGCTGGAATGGCGCCCTATTTAAGAGGTCCCTACAGCACGATGTATGCTTCTCGCCCATGGACGGTGAGACAATATGCAGGATTTAGCACGGCAAAGGCTTCTAACGAATTTTATCGACGGAATTTGGCTGCCGGACAAAAGGGCTTGAGTGTGGCTTTTGATTTGGCAACGCATAGAGGATATGATAGCGATCACCCTCGTGTGCTTGGAGATGTTGGAAAAGCAGGTGTGGCAATTGATAGTGTTGAAGACATGAAGTTGCTCTTTGACCAAATTCCTTTGGATAAGATGTCGGTTTCCATGACCATGAATGGAGCCGTGATTCCCATTATGGCGTTCTACATCGTTGCCGCAGAAGAACAGGGAGTGGCCCAAAGTGCATTGAGTGGAACCATTCAGAACGATATCCTCAAGGAGTTCATGGTGCGAAATACATACATCTATCCGCCTTTGCCCTCCATGAGAATCATCTCCGATATTTTTGAGTTCACTTCTCAAAATATGCCCAAATTCAACTCCATTAGTATTTCAGGATACCACATGCAAGAGGCCGGGGCTACTGCTGATATTGAGTTGGCTTACACTTTGGCCGATGGTTATGAGTACTTGAAAGCAGGAGTGAAGGCAGGTTTGGATGTGGATGATTTCGCACCAAGATTGAGCTTCTTTTGGGCGGTGGGAATGAACCACAGCATGGAGATTGCTAAAATGAGAGCGGCGCGCTTGCTTTGGGCCAAATTGGTGAAGCGTTTCAACCCAAAAAATCCAAAATCCTTGGCGCTGAGAACCCACTGCCAAACTTCCGGATGGAGCCTTACGGAGCAAGATCCATTCAATAACGTGGCAAGAACATGCATCGAGGCAATGGCCGCAGCAAGCGGAGGAACACAGTCTTTGCACACCAATGCACTGGATGAAGCAATTGCTTTACCTACCGACTTTTCAGCTCGCATTGCGCGAAATACTCAGCTTTATATTCAAGATGAAACCGAACTGTGCAAGGCGGTAGATCCTTGGGGTGGGTCTTATTTTATGGAGAGTTTAACAACAAGCATCGCTGAGAAGGCGTGGAACCTCATGGAAGAGATTGAAGAGCTCGGAGGGATGGCGAAGGCGATTGAAACGGGCATTCCGAAGATGCGTATCGAGGAGGCTGCTGCGAAAAAACAGGCGCGGATCGATGCGGGACGAGATGTGATCGTGGGGGTGAATCAATACCTTACGGAGGAGGAAACCAATATCGATATTCTGGAGGTGGACAATACGGCTGTTCGAAATGAGCAGATTGAACGCTTAAAAAATCTAAGGGAGCGAAGAGATGAAAACAAAACCCAACGCGCACTGGAAAATTTAGCCAAGGCTGCTGAGTCGGGCGATGGTAATTTGTTAGAATTGGCGGTGATCTGCGCCCGAGAGCGTGCTTCTTTGGGTGAGATTTCAGATGCAATGGAAAAAAGCTTTGGTCGGTTCAAGGCTAAAATTAGAAGTATTTCAGGTGTTTATTCCGCAGAGGCGATGAACGATAACGATTTTGAGATTGCCCGTCAAAAAGCAGATGAGTTTGCGACGAAGGCGGGACGAAGACCACGGATCATGGTGGCGAAAATGGGACAAGATGGACACGATCGTGGGGCGAAGGTAATTGCGACGAGTTTTGCCGATTTAGGATTCGATGTAGATATTGGTCCGCTTTTCCAAACTCCGGAAGAAGCAGCAAAACAGGCGGTGGAGAATGATGTCCATGTGCTTGGTGTGTCTTCTTTGGCGGCCGGACACAAGACTTTGGTGCCTCAAGTAATTGATGCCTTGGCCAAAGAGGGGCGTGAAGATATTTTGGTGGTTGCGGGAGGTGTTATTCCAAAGCAAGACTATGAATTCCTTTATGAAAGGGGAGTAGTAGGTGTTTTCGGACCAGGAACGAAGATTGCTAAAGCGGCAACAGAGATTCTTGATTTACTTTCTAGCGCATACGAATAACTTATGCCTGATCAAAAGATTCGAACGAACCGTCGTCGTACAGGCAGATAATTCGTACCAACTTCTTTTTACCGTTTTTCAGTTGAGATAAGTCGGGATAAACATCTCGCTGTTTCGACCTGTATGCTGCTTGCTCTTCTTCGCCGGAATAGATGCTTTCAGGTGATTCAAAAACACTGTTTACATCGGATACATTTGTAACATTTTCGTCGGTATTGATGTATTTAGCACTTATTACATTTGTAACCACCTCTTTTTCTTGTTCAATTTCTCCTTTTCCATGAAGCAACCAATTGGTAGATAGTTTCGGAAATGCTTGCGTTAATTTGGTGATAAAGGAGACGCTCGGTTTGTTTCTACCATTGATGATGTGAGATATCGCCGAGCGCTGAACACCAGTGATTTCAGCCAACTCTTTTGGGCTAATGTGATAGTACTCAAGAATGTGAGATATACGTTCAGAAAATGCCATGCTTAGATGTTTTTACAAATGTAAACAAAACATTTTACATATGTATCTCATTGTTCGTTACAAATGTATTTTCAAGATGTTACATTTGTATCAACCGAGCCGGTTCTCTTCGATTTTGCGGGCTTGTTCAGCTTGAAAACCATTCAAAAAATCTCTTCCACTCATCCGTTTTTTTCCTTGAAGCTGCACTTCTTCGAGCTGATACCATTCGTCTGAACACGCTACAAAAATGCTTTTGTTATCAATGCGAATTTTTCCAGGCTCATGCTCCGTTTTTTCTGAAGTCAAGGCACCGAGATGTATTTTGAACATCTTGTCATCAAGCGTGGTCCATGCACTCGGAAAAGGATTGAGTCCGCGAACAAAATTGTGTATTTCTTTGGCTGGACGGTTCCAATCAATTCGGGTGTTGTCTTTAAAAAGTTTTGGTGCATGGCTCTTTCCTTCTTGTTCGATCAATTCGTCTTGTTCAATGGCGGTGTAATTACCTTCCTCAATTATGTTGAGTGTTTTGACGAGGGTTGTTGCTCCGAGGAGCATCATTCGGTCGTGAACGGTTCCTGTGGTGTCATTGGGCTGTATTTCGAGTTTCTCCCGTAGGATAATGGCTCCAGTATCGATTTCTTTTTGGATGAAGAAGGTGCTTACTCCAGTTTCTTTGTCGCCATTGATTACGGCCCAATGTATGGGCGCTGCTCCTCGATAGCGGGGAAGTAACGAGCCGTGCAGGTTGATGGTTCCTTTGGGGGGCATTTGCCAGACTACTTCAGGTAGCATGCGAAAAGCTACTACGACAAAGAGGTCGGCTCGAAAGGCGCGCAACTGATCCAAAAAGTGCTGATCCCGCAGTTTTTCAGGTTGAAGGATGGGGAGACGGTGCTCAAGTGCGTAGGTTTTGACCGGACTCATTTTGATTTTCTGTCCCCTTCCAGCGGGTTTGTCTGCTACGGTCACAACGGCCACAACTTCGTGCTCCGATTCATGAATGGCTTTGAGTCCCTCCACAGCAAATTCAGGGGTTCCCATGTAAACAATGCGTAAGCTCATAATCGATGGTTTTTCCAGTTTCCAAACAATAAGAATAGTCCACTCAACATTCCCATCATCCCAAAATAAACATAATCACTCATCCAAATAACATGGATTTCTTGCGGAGAGACGATGGTGATGAGATAGACAACAAAGAGGTAGATGATGATCGACAAAAGTTCAACTCCGAAGCCTACCCAAGTTCGACCACTTCCCTCAATTACATTAATGAATACTCCAGAAAAGGAGAAGAGGAGGATGGAAAAGAAAACTACACGGGTGCTTTTCACAAAGGCTTCAATTCCAATAGTTTCGTGGGGTTCGAAGAAGTATGTGGAGATGTATTCTGGGTAGAGGATGAAGCCATGGCAAAGGAGTATCACGCCGATGATGTTCATGGAGATCAGTTTGCGTATGGCTTGAGAAAGTTCATTTTGCCGTCCAGAGGCGATGAGCGTGCTGATGTATGTTCGAGTGGTTTGTCCAACACCCATGAGGATGACAAAGGCGAGCATGTAGAGGGTCCTGACGAGATTGGAGACTTTGAGTTCCAAAACACCAACTTTTTCCACCAGAAAGAAAAAGAGGGTCCAGGTGGCCAATGCTAGCACTTGTTGAAGCATGAGTGGAATGGAGAGCACGAGCATTTCGATGATGGGTTGGAGCCCGATTTTCTTTATAGCACTGCTCAATTGAAGCTTTTTACCTTTTCCAAAAAAGAGGGTATAGGTGAGGAGAAAGATGAATCCAACAAATTCAGAGGCTACGGTGGCCCATGCGGCGCCTTGATGTCCAAGGGCGGGGAACGACCAGTTGCCGGTGATGAGGGCGTAGTCTAAAACGATATTCAATCCGGCGGTGATGATGGTGGAGAAGATGAGTATTCCTGTCCGAGCAATCCCAACGTAAAAGGCAACGAGGGTCATGAGGATGGCATAAAAAATCATGCCCAACAAGCGGATGTTCAGAAATTCCTGGGCTACGAGAAGCACTTCTTTATCTTGAGTCCACTGGGGCAATAAGTAGTTGCTGGTGAGTTGAATAAGGCCTCCAAGGACAAGTGAAAGTACAATGCAAAGAAAGAGTCCGTTGGCGAAATATTTGCCAACGTCCTGCTGCTGGTTTGCTCCTTGTTTTCGTGCAATAAAGATTTGTGTTCCCGAGGCCATTCCTGAGATGAACATGGAGGCCGTGATGTAGATCATGGCAGCGATTCCTGCTCCGCTGATGGCTTCATCGCTCACTCGAGAGAGGAAGGTGTTGTCTGTAAAGAGTACCAAAAATTGAACGAAGGCGCCAATGGAAAGTGGCAGCGCAACGGCAATCATGCTGGTAAAGCTCAGAGATAGTGGTTCAGACTTCTCGCTCGTGATATCTTTGGATGATTCCTTCAACTCCTTTGATGCTGTTTTTAGTCCATTGCAAGAGAATTTCGTGTTCTTCTTCTGGACGAAGTCGCCAGGCAATATCACTTTCTCTTAAACGTTGCGAAAGGTCGTACAAACTTATGGCTGCGGCAACAGAGATGTTAAAGCTTTCCGTGAATCCGTGCATGGGGATTTTAACGAAATCGTCGGCTTCCTCCATGACTTCTTCAGAAATTCCATCGATTTCAGTGCCAAAAACCAAGGCAAAAGGGGTGGAGATGTCGAAATCACGGATGTACTGGTCGCGAATATGAGGGGTGGTTGCGACGATTCGGACGCCTTGCTTTTTTAGCGTGCGTATGCAGTCGAGGGTTGCACTTTCTCCGTGGTAGCGCTGGATGTTCAGCCATTTACTGGATCCCAAGCTCACTTTCTTCTTCAAGGTGAAGGTGTGCTTTTTTTCAATGATGTGCACATTGTGTACACCAAAACAATCACTGCTTCTAAGCACTGCAGAGATGTTGTGTGGCTGATAAAGATCTTCCAATACAACTTGCATGTGATTGGTTCGCTCGAGTATGAGCTTGTCGAACAGTGCTTTCCTTTCGGGCGATAAAAAGGATTGTAAAAATTCGAAAAGTGATTCCATTGGATGAAAAAAAAGCCCCGTCATCGACGAGGCTTAATGTTTTGTTTAATCGTGAATTATTTTACACGATCAGAAAGGTCAGCACCTGGCTTGAACTTAACTACCTTCTTCGCTTTGATGGTAATTTCTTTTCCAGTCTGTGGGTTACGACCTTTACGAGCAGCACGCTCAGATACTGAGAAAGATCCGAATCCTACCAATGCAACACGATCTCCTTTTTTCAAGGCTACTGATGTTGTGTCGATGAATGCGTCCAATGCACGCTTTGCGTCTGCTTTTGAGATGCCAGCATTCTCCGCCATTGCATCTACTAATTCTGCTTTGTTCATTTTAATTATTTTTTGATTTGACAATCGTTGAATCAGAGCAAATATATATGCTGTAACACGGGACTGACAAGGGTTTGCATGAAAAAATCGTTATTTTGTTAATAAGTGCGCTCGAATGTTAATAAAGTCGGGGTTTTTGGCCCGAAATCCCTTTGTTTATGGGCTTTTCGAACTCACTTTTCATCGAGAAATCGTAAGAAATAGCTCAATTGTGGTCGATTTCGAAGATCTTTAACGCTATAAAAGGTGATGATTCTGCCGTTTTCGTCGTAAAGCAAGCAAGCGGGAATCCAAGAATCACTGCTTCCATGTTCTTTTCGGCGAAGAAATGGGACGCTTTCTTTCCATTGCTGCATGGAGAAATTGGCTTTGGGGTCGTCAATAAAATGTATTTGGAGCGTACTCCCTTCTTCTTGGTCTTTGAGGTAGCTGGTTTGCTGAAAGCTGCAAAACGGACTCCATTTCCCTTGTTGAAAACAAAGAAGCGTTGGTCCTTTGGGGTTCCTTGGGAACTGCTCATCCAATTGCTGCCCAACGGTGAAGCTGGTAGAGGTCTGGGGTACTTTGTTTAAAAGGAGGTGATAGATCAACCAAAAAAACAAAGAGATGCTTGACCAGTAAAAGGGGGTGAGTCCGAGATCGGTCATTTTACCGTCGGCCAAAGCAATTAAAGTACAGATGCCTGTTCCAATGGTGATGAGTAGAGAGGCAAAGCTGTGATTGGTGAGTTTGCCGCTTCGAAGAAATAGAAACCAAGAGATGGGGAAGAGGTGCGCAAACATGCTGCTCCACCATGCTACGGCTTCGCTGTTTTGTGAAAATCCAAAGATGGATATGATCAACCCAAGGGGTAAGTAAATTTGGAAGAGACTTATAAGGAGCGTTCTTAACATGGTGGGTCTTTTTGCAAAGGTAGTGTGGATGTGTTGATGCGCTCTCTTTTTGAATGACTATTTTTGCCCAAAAAAAGGTGAAGAGTAGATACGATATTGAGGTGAGGTTTGCAGACATCGATGTTATGGGGCATGTGAACAATGCGGTTTATTTGAGTTATTTCGAACAGGCGAGGATCGGTTTCTTCAAATTAATCGCCGATGAAAACTGGGATTGGCAAAAGCTGGGCATTCTTCTGGCTAAAAATGAGGTCAACTATTTAGCTCCTTTACTACTCAATGATGTGGCTTGGATCGAAACCCGGTGTGTTCGATTGGGGGAGAAGTCCATGACCTTTGCCTACGAAATCAAAAAGATGCACAAGGATCGTGAGGTCTTGATTACTACGGGACAATCTGTTCTCGTTTGTTTCGACGCAAATGCCCAAAAAACCATTCCTGTTCCCGATGCGTGGAGATCTGGGATTACTGTGCTACCTGAATGATTTGAATGCTTTGTGCCGGACACTCCAACGTTTCCCCCAAGGTGAAGTTAGTTTTGTTCATGATGTCCACTCCTTCTTTGCCTTGAAGCTTTCGTTCTTCGAAACGGTCAAGCGATAAGGTGCGATCGTTTTTCGAGGTGTTGAGCACAACCATGAGTTGTTTTCCCGTTTCGCTAATTCTGAAATAAACATATACTTCCTCCTGAGGTACGAAATGAATAAGGTCGCCCAAAAAGTAGGCTGGATTTTCTTGTCTGAACTGTGCAAGTGTTTTGATCCAAGCGTGTGCTTCATTTTCTAGGCTTGTTCGTTCGCTTGTTTGAAATTTGTCTTGCGGGTCCTGAGCCCATCCTCCCGGAAAATCTTCCCTAACTTTTCCGTCGGGATCGGCATAATTCGACATCAAAATTTCAGTGCCATAATAGAGGCATGGAATCCCCCGAAGTGTAAGTAGCAATCCCGTGCCCATTTTGAACTTGTTGAAGTCTTCTCCAACCATGCTGTAAAAGCGCGAGAGGTCGTGATTGTCTAAAAAGGTCACTAGACTTTCTGGGTGAGGGTAGAGGTGGTCCTTGGCGAGCGTGTAGTAAAGTCGATGCAGTCCTTCCGCCCAGCCGTCAGCTTGGTTTAAAGCGTCATTGATGGCGTAATAGAGCTGGAAGTCGGTAACCGACATCAGTTCGCTGTCGTGATCCTTCTGCCCGCGTTTTCCTTCAATAAACCAGTTTTGAACGCCACTTCCATGCACCCACGTTTCACCAAAAATGAAAAAGTCAGGATACTCTTGTAGAATGGAGTGGTTCAGGTCGCTCATAAAATGTTGGTCAGGATAAGCATAAGTGTCAATTCGAAATGCGTCCAAAGAGAAGGTCTCGATCAACCAAAGACTGTTTTGGATCAGGTATTTAGAAAGTAAGGGGTTGCGCTGGTTGAGGTCGGGCATGTGATGGTCAAACCATCCTTGGGTCATGATCTGATGATCGCTTTTCGAGGCGTGTGGATCCATCAAAGTGGTTGCGCGATAGTTGGTTCGTTGAAAGCTTGGCCAGTGGTGAATAAAACTGCTGTCCGGAAGGTCTTGAATCATCCAATGCTCTAGTCCCCAATGATTGTAAACTACGTCTTGAACAACTTTCATTTCTCGACGATGGGCTTCTTCTACCAATTCGAGGTAGGTTTGATTGCTTCCTAATCGTGGGTCAACTTGGTAAAGGTCGGTCATGGCATAACCGTGATAAGATTCTTCGGGCTGATTGTTCTCCAAAACGGGGTTCAACCACAATGCACTTACACCCAAATCTTCCAAGTAGTCCATGTGCTGGATGATTCCTTGTAAATCTCCTCCGTGTCGGTAAAACATGCTGTCCCGTTCCAAGGCGGTTTCGTTCGTCCCTTTAATGATGTCATTGCTTGGATCTCCGTTCGCAAATCGATCGGGCATGATGAGATAGATCAGGTCGCTTTGATCCAAACCACGTTTCGTTTCTTTTTTCTCTTTAAAGGTATAGTCAAATTGCTCAACGGCCTTTTTTTTGCTGGCTTGAAAAAGGCCAAAGCGAACGGTGTACTCTTTGTTATGCGCTTCTCCAACACGATAATCCAGCCACAAATAATTGGGGTTCTCGAGTTTTTGAACGTTCAAGATTGCACCATCTCCTTCCAAGATTCTCAATTCATATTGTGCAATGTTTTCACCATGTAGCATGATTTGAACATCACGATTCTGCATTTCGCAAAACCAATAGGGAGGTTCAATGCGATCGATTATTTTCTCGTTCTTGGAATACAAGGTCATGCATTGTATTATCCCTATTAGACTTAAAAATAGTGCTCTCATGATGGTTTAGCTTTGCTTGATTGTTAGCTTGGTGTAAAGTTTACATTTTTATCACAAAAAAAAATGGCTACTTTTACATGGTGTGAAATATACACCACCTACTAAACATTAAACAATTTATTATGAAGAAAATCTACTTTTTCGCGCTATTCCTCTGCGCTTCATTGGTTGTCAGCGCTCAGGTTGATGTGACTTTTTCGGTCGACTTGAACAACGAAGCGGCACCAAGTGCAGATGGAGTGTTTATCGCTGGAAACTTCGGCGATACCAATCCAGAATACCCTGTTTGGAATCCTTCTGGAATTGAAATGATGGATATGGACATGGATGGAGTTTACGAAGTAACGTTAAGCCTTCTTCCTGGTACCTATGAGTACAAATTTTTGAATGGAAACGATTGGCCGTTCAACGAATCAGTGCCAGCTCCTTGTCAAGTTGGAGGTGGAAATTCAAACCGTGAAATTACGGTGGGAACGGAAGCAATGAGTTCTTTGGTTTGTTTTGGAAGTTGCGCGGCTTGTAATGAGTACGCAGTTTTGTTCCGTGTGGACATGACAGACCAACCAGCTGTGAACCCCAATGGTGTTCATGTAGCAGGTTCTTTCCAACAGCCAGTTGCTTGGCAGGCAGGGGATACCCCAATGTCTGACGACGATGGAGATGGAGTTTGGGAGGTGTTGGCAACGTTCACGGCAGATGCTTTGGATATGGATGGCAACATTCAATACAAGTTCATCAACGGAAACGATTGGGGAAATCCCAATGAAGATATGTCCGGACAAGATTGTGCTGTGCCAGGAGGTGGCGACCGTCTTTTGGCTGTTAGTGATTTTAACATGATGACAGATGCCTTCTGCTTTGGAGCTTGTAGCCCATGTACTGCACCAACATTGGTGACTTTCCAAGTAGATATGAGCTTGCAGACGGTGTCTCCAAACGGAGTGCACGTTGCCGGAGCTTTCCAAACACCTGATGCTTGGCAGCCAGGAGCTACAGAAATGTTGGATGACGACATGGATGGTATTTATGAGGTAACTGTGCCTGTTCAACCGGGGAACTACGAGTTTAAGTTCATTAACGGAAATAACTGGGACGGTGTGGACAATGACAACGAGGCTGTTCCTGGTGAGTGTGCAACTAACGGAAACCGCTTGTTGGTGGCTGAAGGTGAGTCCATGACTGTAACCTATTGCTACAACCAGTGCACTGCGGAGTGTGTTGCTGATCCCGATCCAGAGGAAATTACCTTTAGAGTGGACATGACGGAAGAAACTGTAGATGCAGCGGGTGTTTGGTTGATTGGTGGATTTACTACTCCACAATGGCAAGGCGGAGCAACTCAGATGACGGATGTGGATGCTGATGGAATCTATGAGGCTACCTTGACTGTTGAAGGTTCTGCTGAAATGCAATACAAGTTTACCAATGGAGATCCATTTCCAAATGGAACGGCAGATGATAGTGTTAGTGAAACAGGTGACTTCCTCGATGGAGGTTGTGGAGTAGCCAACGGAATTGGAGGTTTCAACAGAACTTACTTGAGAGATGGTACCGGCGCTGTTCTGGATGCGGTTTGCTATAATTCTTGCGCAGCTTGCATCATTAACGTGGATGAGTTGAGCCAGAGAATTGGTTTGAATGTATATCCAAACCCAAGCGAGGATGTTTTGAACATCACAATGGAAGATGCTTCAAGCGTGAACGCTATTTCATTGATCAATCAACTTGGTCAAGCCGTAATTAGTTTGGAAAACGCAACTTTGAACGCAGAGTCTAATGTTTTGAACCTTAGCGCTCTTCCTGCAGGCTTTTACACTTTGAGTGTTTTCACCACGAATGGAGTAATTACTCAAAAGGTGATCAAAAAATAAGCTTGTAAACGCTTTTTAAAAAGTCCGAACGACATCTAAATCAGATGCGTTCGGACTTTTTTTTGTCCGAAAGAATGCTAACTTGTTAATATTTGACGATTTTAGTGCTTGTGTAACACTTGTACTCCGTATATATTTACACTCAAATTGAAAATTTTATCTACAACCAATCCAAATCTTACATGAAAAGGTTTTTACTATTTATTGCTTGTGCAATGCTTTCAACCGCTTCTTTCGCCCAGTTTACGGGTCTGGAAGTAGAGGTTTATCAGGTGCACGACGGATCCATTCCCGAGCTTGATGGAATGACGACCTACCGCCTCTATGCTACATTTGCAAATCCAAATGATTTCGTTTCTGCGATGTCAGGATTGCAAGGTGAGCCACTTAAAATTCGTACCTCGACGTCATTCTTCCATTCTGACGCAGGTGGAGACGCTGGTTACCAAATCAATCCGGCTATTTTCCCATTTGCCCCAGCATCTGAGTTTGACTCGTTTTTGACCATTGGAGTAGACGACACCAATGATCCAGGGCAAGACATTACTATCCTTGACGATACCCAAGTGTCATGGTTGGATCCTTTCAATGAAGGAGAAGACTTGATTATCGATGGTCTTGTTGGTGGTGCGTGGTTCGTTACGTTCGGAGCAGGGACCGTGAATGCTTTTGCTGGCGACGACGGACAGGTTTTGATCGGACAATTCACTACTGACGGTACCTTTGATGGAGTGATTAACATCCAAGTGTTTGGAGATGGAAGTCAAGCCAACGAATTTCGCGTTGTAGGTGAACCCTTCTCATCTGACCCCAATGCTGTTTTCGGATGTACTGATGAGACTGCCGATAACTATGATCCAGCGGCAACCGTAGACGACTGCTCTTGCCAGTTTCCTTGCTTTTTGGCCATTGACGAGGTAGCAATTACTCCAACAACTTGTTCAAATACGAACAACGGTTCTGCTCAGATCATTACGTCTGGCGGACAAGGAGCTGTTTACCACCGTTTGGATGACGGAAACAACTTGGTAACAAGCACCTTTAATAACTTGGGAGCAGGAACTTATAACATCTTGGTGTATGACGGACAAGGCTGCCGTGATTCTTTGATGTTCGATATGGTTACTCCAGATCCAGTTACATTAAGTTCTACGCTAGAATCGCCCATTCTTTGTAATGGAGAAGCTAATGGTGTGATGATGGTTGAAGCAGCAGGAGGTACAGGAGAACTAACCCTCAGTTTGTCTTCTGACTTCACCAATCCAACTACTGATCCAATGTTTACTGATCTAGGTCCAGGAACCTATACCGTTTATGCTCAAGATGAGAACGGATGTGCCGGACAAGCGTCACCTTTGGCAATTACTCAGCCATTGGCGCTTCAAGCAAACAGTACGGCGAATTCACCAGCTTCTTGTTTTGGTGCTGAAGACGGATTAATTGTGGCCATCGGAATTGGTGGTACTGCACCATATCAGTTCTCTGTTGATGGTGAATCTTGGCAAAATAGTAACCTGTTGAATGTTCCTGCAGGAACTCATGTGGTGCATGTATTGGATGCCAATGGATGTCTAGATCTTGATAACGATCCTACGATTATTGGTTCACCAGAAGAAATTGTAATCGCTGAAACCCTCGGCAACATCCTCTGTAACGGAGACAATAACGGTAGCATCGAAGTTGCCGCTACTGGTGGTAACGGAGGATTTACTTTCTCTTTTAATGGTGGAGATTATTCGGACACGCTTTCTTGGTCTAACCTTGCTGCTGGAATGTACATGGTAGATGTTCTTGACGATGAAGGATGTGCAGCCTCTGCGGAATTCGAAATCATGGAGCCTTCTGAATTGATGGCGAGCATTTCTGCTACGGACATTAGCTGTAATGGTGAAACTGATGGTTCTGTCTTGATCGAAATCGAAGGTGGTACCGAAGATTACACGATCGAAGGTGGAGATACCGTTGGTCTTCCAGCTGGAGATTACACATATACCATTATCGATGCTAATGGTTGCCAAGTTGAGGTGAGCGAGTCGATCGCTGAGCCTACAGCTTTGAGCGTTACTGTGGATGAAGTAGTGAATGCTGAAGATAATGACGGTTCTATCGATGTGAGTGTTGCTGGTGGTACTGGTGATTATACTTATAGCTGGACAGGTCCGAACGGTTTCACTTCAAACGAAGAAGACTTGAGCGGTTTGGATGTTGGTGAATACACCTTAACCGTAACAGATGAGAATGGATGTGAGGTGATGACAGCAGCTCAGGAAGTAATGGTTGGTTTGGATGAATATTTGAACAACGTTGCTTTGAGCGTTTTCCCTAACCCAAACAATGGAGTTTTTACTTTGAACATTGAAGGACTTAATGGAGAAACGGTTAATTTCGATGTAGTTGACGCAATCGGTAAAACAGTTTTGAGTGAACAATTCAATGCAGTGAATGCTTCTTTCCAACACCAAATGGACATGAGCAATTTGGCTGATGGAATGTACTATTTGAACATCCAATTGAATGGAGCTGTGAAATCAATTAAGATGGTGAAGCAGTAAGACCGCTCAATTTGAGATATTGAAAAAGCCCCGGCCAAACCGGGGCTTTTTTTATGCATTCCATTCTCGAAGTTGCTCTCTGAGATCGGCTTCTATTTTGGCCCTTTCTTTTTTGATTTGGGCGTTCATTTTAGCGGTTGAAATCTGTGTGTGGAATTTTAACTTTTCTTCCAGGTCGTGCTGACGAATGGTGCTCAATTCTTTCGAATGCAGTTCTGCCGCAAGTTCATGCTGATTCAAGTGCAGATCATAAGGTGTGCGAGAACTGATCAATTTCACCAAGAGCGGTGCACATTCAATCATTAAAAAGAGAAAGAAAATAAATTGATGCGCAACACCAACCTTTGGATAGGTAAGAGATAGTCGGTCCAATGCTTCAATTCGTCCAGCAATCCCTCCAAAGTCTGGATCAGGAAGCGCCTCTAAAGCAGCTGACTTCTTTTTTTCCAATTCTTGAAGATCCTTGTTCAGGTTCGCAATGAGCACGCTCGCTTCTTGATTTGCTTGTTCAAACTCTTTTGCCGCTGTTTCTGCAGCGTTCATCTTCAGGCGGTAAATCGGCCCCATGTTTCTGCGTTGAGAACCACCCGTTCCATCCGCCTCTTCCAGTGCATCTTGAAGAAGCTTGTTTTTTTCAATAACGGAAAGCGCCAATTTGGATTCAATGGTTTGAATTTGTTCCGTTTTCTGTGACACATCTTCCGTAAACCTCTCTTCGATTGCCTTTTTTTGCGCCAATCGCTCTTCTTCTTGCATCATCGTAAGTTCAGTGTTAATCTCTTTTTCAAACAAACGAAGTTCAATAGGCGTGGCCATAACACATGCAATGATCACTGCCAAGACAATGCGAGGTACCGCAAGGAAAAGCCGCGATAAGAATCCGCCTTTATGTTTCATGCTTGAGACAATAAAACGATCGAGATTGAAGATCATCAAGCCCCAGAGTAAACCAATGCAGATGGATAGCCATCGTTGGTCAATAACAAGTTGGAAAGCATAAGCAGCTGCTAAAAAAGCGAAAACAGCCGTGAACAAAATGCATCCGCCCAAACCAAGCTGCTTGTTGATATCGCTTGGCGAACGTTTGAGGATGGACCGATCTGCCCCAGAGCACATCAGTAAAAAGTCTTGTACGTTTTTCATTTCCTTGGGTTTAATGGTTTAAGATTCAACGGGATAAACTTTCAGCTTATTTCTTTCGCCTTAAAATGAAGTAGGGGAAGTGCCACTCTTTTCAGCATTGAAGCCACTTTGCACCCAAACCAAGGGTTTTCATTTAGTTGATTCACAATCATTTGTTCATTTGAATTCACGGAATTAACGTTCCTTCTCAAGAATAGTAGTACTTTTGCATTTTATATTAGATTCCATTTGAACAATTTCAAAGACTTAGGGCTTTCCGAGCCCATCCTACGTGCCCTCGATTCGATGGGCATCCATACCCCAACACCTATCCAAGCTCAAGCCATTCCGCTCTTGCTCGAAGAAAAGCAAGATTTGATTGGTTTAGCCCAAACAGGAACAGGGAAGACCGCTGCCTTCAGTTTGCCCTTATTGGAGCGAATTGACGCGAACAGCCCTAAAGTGCAAGCCGTGATTTTGAGTCCTACAAGAGAGTTAGGACAACAAATTGCTGCCCAAATAGCATCTTTTTCTCAGCATCAAAAAAAGGTGAATACCCTTGCTGTTTATGGTGGTACATCCATTGTAAATCAAATCCGAGCCCTCAAAAAACCGGTACAAGTGGTGATTGCTACTCCCGGACGTTTGTTGGACCTCATTCGAAGAAAGGCCATCAGCTTAAGAAATGTGGAGTATTTGGTGCTCGATGAAGCAGATGAGATGCTCAACATGGGATTCAAAGAAGATATCGACGAAATTCTAAAAGGGGTAGAAAGGGAGAACTCTGTGACATGGTTGTTCTCAGCTACGATGCCCAGTGGTATTCGCTCAATCATCAAACACTACATGTCTCCTCAGGCAAAAGAGGTGAAGGTGAGCACTGGAAACCAAGTCAATAAGAACATTGAACACCAATACATGGTGCTGCGTACGGAAGAGAAAACTAGCGTGCTGAAGCTGCTGATGGACTCGGAAGACAATATGCGCGGTATCGTTTTTTGTAGAACTAAATTGGGTTGTCAAAAATTGTCGGATAGCTTGTCGAAAGAAGGATACTTGGCAGATGCTTTGCACGGTGATTTGTCTCAGAATCAGCGCGATGCTGTGATGGGTAAATTCAAAGCGCATCGTCTTCAAGTGCTTTGTGCCACAGACGTTGCTGCTCGTGGAATTGACGTGAACGATCTCACTCACGTGATTCACTATAATCTGCCAGACAACGATGAGTATTACACCCACCGTAGTGGTCGTACGGCGCGTGCGGGAAAAACGGGAGTTTCCATTGCTTTGGTTTCAACCAGAGAAAGAACCAAACTCCTGAGCTTTGCTAGGAACATCAAAATTGACGTTAGCAGAGTTAACCCACCTTCTGGTCGGGTAATCGTTGAAAAACGAGTAATGAATTTGGCCAAGCGCATTGAGAATATTGATGTACCTAGAGCACTTCCAGATGACATTATTGAGACGGGAATTAGCCAACTGGAGCACTTAAGTAAAACGGAGCTCATCACCAAAATGATTGCCATGGAGGTGAACAGCTTGGATTTGGATACCCTTTTGTCCAATAAGCCTGCTAGAAAAACTCGCGACCGTGATGATCGACCTGAAAGAGAAGGTCGCAAGCCGCGGGGAGACAAGCGAGAGCGTCCGGAAAGAAAAGATCGTGAATACAAGAAAAAGGAAGATTACAGAGCCGATTCCTTTGATTCACCCAAAGAATCGAAAGCCCGTAAAGCCGCTAAAGAAACTGAAGGTTATGTACGTTTCTTCATTAATTTGGGGAAAGTCGATCAAGTGAAAAAAGATGATCTCGTGGAGTTCCTTCATGAACAAGGTGGAGTAGCGCAATCCAATTTGGGAAACATCACGGTGAACGATCAGCATTCCTTTTTTGAGGTAGATGAAAAATCGTCCAAAAAAATAGCCCAACGGTTCAAGGGATTACTGGTTAACGGCCGACCATTGCGCGTTAACAGAGACGATCCCGGTGCTTCATTTCCTAAAAAGAAAAAAGGCAAAGGAAAACCGAGTTCAAAACAAAG
>CAZYPV010000044.1:0-11036 GCA_964649515.1 uncultured Comamonadaceae bacterium
AATATGTCGGAAACCCGAATCAACAAATACCTTAGCGAAGTTGGCTACTGTTCAAGAAGGGCAGCAGATAAATTGATTGACCAAGGAAAGGTAACAATCAATGGAAAGGTGCCCGAGATGGGAACCAAGGTCAAAGAAGGGGATGAGGTCCGTGTGAACGGGGAGTTGGTGAAGCCGAGCGATGAACAACCGGTGTACATCGCTTTCAACAAACCGATCGGTATTGTGTGCACAACGGATCGACGTGTGGAGCGAAACAACATCATTGATTACATCGGTTTTAAAAAACGTATTTTTCCTATTGGCCGACTCGATAAGCCGAGCGAGGGTTTGATCTTCCTTACCAATGACGGTGATATTGTCAACAAAATATTACGAGCGCGAAACAACCACGAAAAGGAGTACATCGTAACTGTGGACAAGCCCATCAATAAAGACTTCGTGCACAAAATGAGCAACGGAATTCCCATCCTCGATCAAGTCACTAGAAAGTGTGAGGTGGAACAACTGGGACGTTTTAAATTCAGGATCATTCTCACTCAAGGTTTGAATCGTCAAATTCGCCGCATGTGCGAATATCTGGGCTATGAGGTAACCAAGCTCAAGCGGATCCGCATTATGAATGTTCGCCTCGACCTTCCCGTTGGAAAGTGGCGCTTTCTCACCCAAGATGAATT
This sequence comes from uncultured Comamonadaceae bacterium, assembly GCA_964649515.1. Taxonomy (GTDB): domain Bacteria; phylum Bacteroidota; class Bacteroidia; order Flavobacteriales_D; family Sanyastnellaceae; genus CALKGK01. The sequence goes on from CAZYPV010000044.1 coordinate 678, forward strand.
GGATGAAATCCATCGTTTGAGCGAAAGTTCTAGCAAGGTGCACATCGAAGAAAAGTCAAGGGACCAAAATTCAGAACTGGAATAAGCTACTGTCCGAGCACGACAGGAGTTGCTCAAAAGCTGTCGTTGAGCAAGGGAGTGGGGTCGATATAAAACATCTTTCTCCATCCTTGATGATCATCGTCCATTTTCCAAAAATGGGGTATCGGGGTCATGATGGAATAATGAAGGTGGGGCGACTTTCCAGCGGCATTTCCGGAGCTTCCAACACTCCCAATCTTTGTTGATGAGCCAACAAAAGTGAAAGCTTCGGTTTCGATTGCATCCAGGTGGGCGTAATAGTGCAAGCGCCATTTTGGTCCCAACACCACCACTACTTTTCCACCCATTTGAATTTCTCCTGCATAGAGTACAACACCGTTGGTGGCTGAATTCAAACGGGTTCCTGTTTTGGCAAAAACATCTACGCCTTTGTGGGTTACAGACTTCCCCCAAGGGTAAAACCAAAAACTTTTCTGATTGTAATCGCCACGGGTAGCTCCTTCTACGGGCATTTTGAAGTTTTCAGGCAGGAGGAAGCCCAACACGAGGAAGCCTCCCAGTACCCAAATAATCCGCTTTTTGATTGAACTTTTTCCTGCCTTCTGCATGGGATCAAAAATGAATGAAATGTGACTGAATTGAAGGCATTTCTTGCATCCGCCACGAATTTCAGTTTATCCGCAAGTCAAAATACCTTCCATCAATCTTTTCCCCAATGCTCCAAGTTGCACCCCAATTGTAGGGCGTGCGTTTGGGTTTTTTCGTAGGCGTCGTCAGGAATGAGCATCATGCGTACACAATCACAATTGCAATCCAGATTACAAAGGGCGTAACCTCGACTCATCAGGTAATCGCCAATACGAATCACGGAGGCTTCGGTAAGTTCATACAAACTGTCAGGAATGGATCCCTCAACTTCAAGCTGACTTTCATACGCTAACTCATCCTTGTAAAATTGCGCCAAATGCTGTTCAGCAAAAGACTCAATCCGAGGAGAGTTGATGCTTTTCCAGTCAATGTATTCATACAATTCGATGTCATTGTCAAAAAGAAAATCGTCAAACTCCCAACTGAAAAAGAGTGAGTCTTGATGCAATTGAGGGTACTTGCTCAAGGTGTCTTCGAGGTAATTGCGGAGTTTAATTTGTTCTTCCAAATGGGTGCTTACTTCGGCAATACCGATGATGTTGGCAAAGCGATCGTCCACTTTGGGCTTGGATTCAATGCTTACACAAGCCGTAAACAAGGAGCAAAAAAGCAAGGCATTCAGGTAGAGAAAGAAGGTGGGGGTTTTCATGGTTGAAGTGAGTTAAAAAGAGCCTTCTTTAGAATCCGGGAAAGGCGTTAGAGATGATTTTATTCTTATTCTTCCGAAGGTCTGCAAGAAAGGCAGAAGCGACTGGAGCGGGCTGTTTGCCTTTGAGCCAAATGAGGTTCCATGCCGTAACGAGCGGGAGTCCGGGCATTTCAATGATTTTTAAACGATCAGCATTAAGTTCATTGCGAATTCCAATCAATGGCATGATGCTGAAGCCCAAGCCGGCAATTACTGCTTGTTTTACAGCTTCGTTGCTGGTGAGCTCCATTTTAATGTTTACTTGAAGGGATTGCTGGTTGATGAACTCTTCCATCGTCCTTCTCGTAGCCGATCCCGGTTCTCGAAAGATGAGTGGAAGGGTTTCTAGAAGGTGAATGTCTTGATGCTCTTTGATGTCAATTCCTGCCGGACCCACTAAATAGAGCCGGTTTTCCATGAGGGCTTCAGTTTCGCATTGCAACTGTTCGGGGAGAACAGACACCAGTGCAAAATCAACTTCGTTGGCCTCAAGGCTTTCAATCACCTTCGCTCTGTTGGTAACGTCCATTTCAAGCTCTACATCCTCGTTGTTCGATAGAAAATCGCTCAAAAAGAAGGGCATAACGTACTTTGCTGTGGAGACGATGGCGAGTTTAAGTCGACCACTAATCTTTCCTTGATGAGCGGCAGCCCGGTGTTTGATGGCATTTACTTCATCTAAAATGCGATCCGCTGCCTCGGCAATTTCGTAGCCAAAATCAGTCACGTATATTTTCCTGCCAATTACCTCTGTGAGCGGAATGTCGAATTGATCTTGAAGCTTCCTCAACTGAATGGATACCGCAGGCTGAGTGAGGTGAAGGGCCTCCGCAGCTTTGGTGATGCTCTTTTTTTCGACGATCATTCGAAAAATACGCAACTGATTTAAGGTGTAGTGCATAAGTGTGGCTTATGATTTTCATTCGGAAGTTAAATAAAAATATATGGATAATCCTGTTCAACTTTGCCTCAAAATGGAGCAATGGATGAAATCAGTTTAATTCGCGGCACTTTCGATGTCGGAACGGCGTCAGATGTTCTTTTTTCAGCCCTCAACAGCAAAATTATTTTCCACAAGATCCAAATTGGAGAAAACGAAGGTGCTGGTCAAAAAAACACCAATTCACAAGAACGCTTGCGGGAGTTGGAAGAATCCAAATTGCAAGTAGCGGAGATTCTTAAAATAGCCCATGAATTGGGACATGATTTGGAAATCAATGCCTCCATCAGCATTCAATTGAAGGAAGGGAAAAAAGGGCTTTAGGCCAGCTTATTTGCTGCACGATCATGAATTTAAACTTACTCATAGAAAACCTCACCAACCCGGCGCTGCTCTTTTTCTTTCTTGGAATCATAGCGGTTCAATTGAAGAGCGATCTTCAAATCCCACCAAACTCATCGAAATTCATTTCCATTTACTTGCTTTTCAGTATTGGGTTTAAGGGTGGACAAGAGTTGGCGCACAGTCCGCTCAATGCCGAAGTATTTCAAACGCTCTTTTTTGGTGTGTTCCTAGCATTGGCGGTTCCTGTTGTGGCTTTTTTTGTGTTGAGGAGGAAACTGAGCGTTGAAAATTCGGGAGCCATTGCCGCAGCTTATGGTTCGGTTTCGGCGGTTACTTTTATTACGGCGGTGTCTTATTTGGACTTGCACAACATTGCTTTTGGCGGACACATGGTGGCCACCATGGCATTAATGGAGGCGCCGAGCATCATCATTGGTGTCTTGCTCATTTCATGGTTTTCCAAAGACAAAAAAGAAGGAGTTCCATTTTTGAGTTTGCTCAAGCATTCCCTAACCAATGGAAGTGTACTTTTGATCATGGGAAGTTTGTTGATTGGTTTTATCGCCAGTGATGCCCAAGCGGCAGGTATCAAGCCCTTCACCACCGATATTTTTAAAGGTTTTCTGGCGATTTTCTTGTTGGATATGGGAATTTCTAGCGGACAAAAATTGCGTTCATTTTTCAAAAAGGGCTGGTTTCCTTTTGCCTTTGCGGTGATGGTACCGCTCTTGAATGGAAGTATTGTTGCGTTTCTAAGCTCTGGCTTGAGCGATGAAATAGGAAATCGATTTCTGCTTGCCATTTTAGCTGCAGGTGCTTCCTACATTGCGGTTCCAGCTGCCATGCGTTTGGTGGTGCCCAAGGCCAATCCAAGTTTGTACATCCCGATGGCACTGGCCATTACCTTCCCTGTGAATATTACGATAGGAATGCCTTTGTATTTTCTAATCGCTCAAAATACTTAAGATCTTTTTTCGGTCAGTATGATCCTTTTGCCGAGAACTGTTAGCCATACCTCCAAGTCAAAACGTTGATTTGGAGGTTTTTTTTAGGCGGATGGGAGCGCTACTGGCAGACCTTTTTTAGCCGCCTTTAAATGCAATTGCTCTGTTGGTGTAAAGAGTCTGGACTTGGTGATGAACCGCAAACCATGAGGGATCTCCAAAGAGAAACTCGATCCTCTTCCTTCACACACGTCGATGTGCAAATGGCTGTATTTCCAATATTCATACTGTTCTGCACTGATGAAAAAGTCGCAATTTCCGATGCTTCCCAAATGGTAATCGTTATCGTCAATGTAAAAATCACTTTTTGGCAAACACATGGGAGCAGATCCATCACAGCAACCTCCGCTTTGGTGAAAAATGATTTCGCCGTGCTGCGCTTTGAGTTTTTCCAATAATTCCAATGCGGGTTGGCTGATACTGACGCGTTGAACATTCATGTTACTTCGATTTTGGTTGAAAAAAATGCGGGAGATCAATGACCTCCCGCAGCATGAATTGTGAACTGATTTCTAGAAGAAACCAAGCGCTTTCTTGTCGTAAGAAATCAACATGTTTTTGGTTTGACGGTAGTGATTGAGCATCATTTTGTGCGTTTCACGTCCGATTCCAGATTTCTTGTATCCGCCAAATGGAGCATGTGCTGGATAAGCATGGTAGCAATTCACCCAAACTCTACCGGCTTTAACGGCTCTTGAAATTTGGTATGCCTGGTGGGTATCTCTTGTCCAAACACCTGCACCCAACCCGTAAGGGGTGTCGTTGGCAATCTCAATGGCTTCTGCTTCATCTTTGAATGTGGTTACGCAAAGCACAGGCCCAAAGATCTCTTCTTGGAATACACGCATTTTGTTGTTCCCTTTCAAGATGGTTGGCTGAATGTAATATCCTCCCGTAAGCCCTTCATTGAAAGCAGCTTCACCTCCGGTCAATACTTCGCATCCTTCTTCTTTACCAATTTTGATGTAGTTCAAGATCTTTTCATACTGATCGTTGGATGCTTGCGCTCCCATCATGGTTGAAGGATCGAGTGGGTGCCCCATTTTGATGGCTTTGGTGCGCTCAATCACGCGCTCGATGAATGCGTCATAGATGCTTTCTTGAACGAGGAGTCTTGAAGGACAAGTACATACTTCTCCTTGGTTTAAGGCAAACATCACCGCTCCTTCAATGCACTTGTCGAAGTACTCATCGTCTGCTTCCATGATGCTTTCGAAGAAAATGTTTGGCGATTTACCACCCAATTCTAAGGTTACAGGAATGATGTTTTTCGATGCGTATTGCATGATGAGTTGTCCTGTAGTGGTTTCCCCAGTAAAGGCAATTTTATCGATTTTGGGGTGAGATGCGAGGGGCTTTCCTGCTTCGATTCCAAATCCGTTAACGATGTTCAAAACGCCGTCAGGCAATATTCCTTCAATCAATTCGGCAAGAATGAGGATGCCCACAGGTGTTTGTTCTGCTGGTTTGAGGATGATGCAGTTTCCAGCAGCAAGTGCCGGTGCAATTTTCCAAGCGGCCATCAAGATGGGGAAGTTCCATGGAATAATCTGTCCTACAACTCCGAGGGGCTCAAGAACGTTCATCGAAACGGTGCTTGAATCCAATTCACTTACAGATCCTTCTTCAGCACGAATTACTCCTGCGAAATAGCGGAAATGGTCAATGGCCAAAGGCATGTCTGCGGCCATGGTTTCTCTCACTGCTTTCCCGTTGTCCCAGGTTTCTGCTCTTGCCAAAACTTCCATGTTGGCTTCCATAATGTCTGCAATTTTCAAAAGCATGTTGCTTCGAGTGGTTGCAGAGGAGTTGTTCCAAGATGGTGCAGCTTTCCAAGCGGCTTCAACAGCTAAGTTGATGTCGTCTTCATTCGAACGCGGAATCTTTGTAAAACTGTTCCCATCAACGGGAGATACGTTCTCAAAATATTGTCCGCTCAACGGGGCGGTCCATTTCCCACCAATGTAGTTTTCGTACTGATCTTTGAATTTTGGTCGCTCGATTTGAGCTTTATTCATGGTTTCTGTAGTACTCATGATCTGGTATTTTAAAGGTTTGAAAGAGAGTTTTTCCGCCCTTCTCTCTCTTTAATTCAATGATTTGATGCTTGGGCGGTTCTCAAAGCTACATCAACAATGAACTCCAATTCATGAACAATTCGATCAAGGGAGTGAACAATTCGATCGAATCGAAAAAGGCATTGCGAAACCCGCACTTTTTTGTAACTTATGACTCCTGATTACAGGTCCATTCCCCCGAAATGGAAAATGAAGAACCACCTTATCGAAGCAAGATGAATTTACCCAATCAGTTTCTGGCAGAACGAAAATTAGAGACCCTCGTTGAAAACCAAACGTCCTATACGTTGGATCAAGCTGCTTTGCACGTTTTTGAGACCCACCAAAATGCAGAAAAAGTGCTGCTAAAATTCGATCAACCGGTATTGGCTAGCATGATTACGGGTAAAAAAGTGATGCACTTAAGGGAAGACGAGTCCTTCACTTTCCTCCCCGGTGAATCTTTAATTCTTCCTTCCAAAGAGCTCATGTGCATTGATTTTCCTGAGGCGACGGTAGATACACCAACCCGGTGTTTAGCAATGGCCATTGACGAAGGAAAGATCCATAAGGTCATCGATTTTATGAATGAAGACATGAGCAAGTGCGATTCAAAAACCTGGGGGATTTTGGATTATAATTTTCACTTCACCAATGATCAAGGGATTTACCAAATTTTGCAACGCTTGATTTATCTCTTTGCAGAGAATCATCCTTCGAAGGAATTGTTTGTCAACAACATGCTTGAAGAATTGATCGTGCGCGTAATGCAAACCAATTCCCGCCAAATGCACTTGGAAAATGCGAGCAAAAATGCCACCCAATGCCGCTTAGCACATGTTATTGAATTCATCAAAAACAACCTGCACACCAGCATTTCACTACAACAATTGAGCAACATGGCGTGCATGAGCGAGTCCAACTTTCGAAAAGTATTTCGTCATGAAATGGGGATGTCGCCCGTGGATTTCATCAATACAGAACGACTCCAAAAGGCTGCGAAAATGCTAAGAAACCCCAACTATTCCATCAAGGAGGTGTTCATCGAATGTGGTTTTGAGAACCGTTCTTACTTCAATCGACTCTTCAAACGCATGCACAAGCATTCTCCGCTTGAATTTCAACAACGCAATACGAGTATCATCCATTAGATCGCAAAGCTTCGGGCCAAAAGGCTAAATTTGGAGCATGAAGCGCTGGCTCAATGGACATTCTTCTTGGCTTTACCTAACGGTGATTTTGGTATTTTATCTCCTAATGGGAGTGTTTTCCATGCTCCATATGGATCCCTCGGGAGTGCATTTTGTGCGGCAAAGTGACAGCTTGTCCTTCGCGAGTCATTACTATCATTTCGGGATGAATTTCTTCAGCCCTGGTCTTTTCAATCTTCAAAGCGAAGAAGCAAAGGCGGCTTGTGAATTCCCCATTTTGTACTACCTCAGCGCTTTGATTTATTTTGTAACTGGTGAAGAATCTTGGGTGCTTAGGTCTTTGACTTTGATCATCAGCACGCTCGGATTTCACGCACTTTTCAAAACCTTGGAACTCGTTTTTCGAAACCGATTGATCTCCTGTGTTGTCGGAATCTGGTTTTTAACTTCCACGGTGTTAATGTATTATTCGGCGAGCTTTCTTCCCGATGCTTCCGCCTTGGGTTTGGTCCTGATGGGCTGGTATGCTTTTGCGAAATATGAAGTGCTGAAAGATCGAAAAGCAGGAATGTGGGCCTTTGTTTTTTTCGGTGCTGCCGGACTACTCAAGGTGACGTTTCTCATTCATCCCTTAGCCGCTTTTGCCCATTTTGTGATTTATCCCTTAATGAATAAGAAGAGTTTTCTTGTATTTATGCGAGAACGCAGGTCCATGGTGTTTTCTTTTTTGGTCGGTCTATTCCTCGTGGTTGTGTGGAATGGATATGTACTTTATTTCAATGCCTTGCATCACGACGATTACTTCCTCACGCATCCTCGACCAATTTGGGACCTCAACAAAGCTGAAATCAGTGAAGTTTGGGATTACATGAGTGGATTTTGGCGGGTGGAGTATTATTATATGAGCACTTGGCACGCGTTTTTTGCCTTAATCGCGGTTGGAGTTGTCTTTATCTGGAAGAAAAGCAAAAAATTCGCCCCACTCTTTATTTTGCTCAGTTTGGGTGGATTGAGCTATTTCATCCTCTTCTATGCGCAGTTCAAAGACCATGATTATTACATCTTGAATTTGTTTCCAGTGCTTTTTTTGTGGGTGACGGCAGGTGTGCATGTCCTTCGTGAAGGGTTGAAAGCTAGAAGATTTTACGTCATTCTCCCAACGTCTCTGATCATCATTACCCTCCTCAGCGGAAACTACGCACATCAGAAACTGGAGCAGCGAAAAAAGCATCAAGACCCAGTTTATGCTTCGGCTTATCGCCAAGCTCAGACTCTGAAACCACACTTGAACGGCTTAGGAATGGACAAAAACAGCCGCATACTTTCTGTTGGAGATCAAAGCAGAAATGGCTCCTTGTTAGCTTTGGGAAGAAAAGGGTGGACGATTGCGCAACAAGAAGTAAATGAGAACCTTTTGTCCCCTTACATCGAACAAAACCTGGATTTTATTGTCCTATTTCATGGAGGCACGAATAATTTATCACCGGAGTACCCTTTGGTTTTTGAGAATGAATACCTGCAGGTATATCAAACACCATAAGCTTAGGAAATTGTGAAGGATGTTTTTATTTTCAATACTTTCAAAAGTTCGGACAATCTACTTTAACTAAACGCAAGCACACCAAATGGGAAACCATCACTTAAACTCTTCCTCTTCAGTTCAGGAAGAAATAAATCATTTAAAGCAAGAACTCCACGATAAAAACCAAGTACTTCAATCGGTTATCGAAGGTACTTTAGCGGGGTATTGGGATTGGGATATTCCGAGCAACAAAGAGTTTTTGAGCCCCACCTTCAAAGAAATGTTTGGCTATCAAGACCACGAAATGGAAAACTCTCCAGAATCTTGGCAGCGAATCATGCATCCCGACGATCTACCCATCACCTTTGCAGCATTTGAAGCACATGTTGCTAGTAAGGGAATGATACCCTTTACCTGTGAAGTGCGCTACTTCCATAAAAACGGATCCATCGTGTGGGTTTGGTGCAAAGGAAAAGTGATTGAGTGGGATGAAAACGGGGCTCCCTTGCGCGCTGTTGGTAGTCATGTGGACATCACCGAACGAAAGAATTTTGAAATTGCGCTCAAGTCCAGCGAGGAACGATTTAGAAGTGCTTTTGAAAATGCAGGAGTGGGGATGGCCTTGGCCAAGCCAAACGGAGAAATCACTTCTTCGAATGGAATGATGGCCTCCCTTTTTGCCTTGCCGGATGCTGATCAAGTGAAGGGCAAAAACATTGCACAATTTTACACGCCGAGCAACTCCTCATCTTTGAAGAAAAGTTTTGTAAGTCTTATTTCAGGAGAAATCAATGCTTTTCAGGAGGAACGACAACTGCAAAGGAGCAATGGTCAAGTTTTCTGGGGCAATTTGACCATGTCAACGGTCAAAGACCCTGAATCCTCAGAAGTCCTCCAAGTGGTGATTATTTTAAGAGATACAAGCGATAAACATGAGGCTTTGGAATCGTTGGAGCGCTCAAACAAAGAGTTGGAGCAATTTGCCTACCTCACCTCACATGATTTGCAAGAGCCTCTAAGAACGGTGATCGCTTTTTCAGAAATCATCGGTGATGAATTATCCGAGCCCTTAACTCCAGAGATGGTTGCTGAAATAAAGCAACATTTGAGTTTTGTTGAAGGAGCATCTAGAAGAATGAGCAGGCAAATCCAAGACATTTTGGAATATTCTAAAATCGGTAGCCAGATGACGTTTGCTCCGTGCGATATGGAGAAAGTGGTGAAAGAGGTACTCGCTGATCTCCAAGCTTCCTGTGATGAAAAAGAGGTGGTTTTTAGTTCAGATCCACTTCCCAAACTGCACGGACTGGCAACTGAACTCCGTTTGCTGATCATGAATTTGATGAGTAACGCAATAAAATTTCAACGTCCGGGAATTGCTCCAGAAATTCATTTGTCGTGCAAGGAAGGACCAACGCACTGGGAATTTGCCTTGTCGGACAACGGCATTGGAATTGAGTCCGACTATTTAGACCGCATTTTTCTCATCTTCCAACGACTGCACACGCGTGAAACATTCGAAGGAACAGGCATTGGCTTGGCCCATTGCAAGAAGGTGGTTGAATTGCACGGTGGAGAAATCAGTGTGAGCTCGGTATTTGGGGAGGGAAGCACCTTCCATTTCAGCATTTCCAAGTCTCTAAGTATGCCTTCTATAAATACCACAAACGAGGGATGAATTGCACCGATTTTCTGAATTACCTTTGAACAATGGAAGAGGATATCAAAGCGTTATCGGAATTAGGCCTTGGTCAAACGGGGATCATTACTGAGGTCATTAGTCCTGAAAAAGTGACCAAGCTCATGGAAATGGGGTGTTTACCTGGAGAAACACTCCGTTTGGACCACATCGCTCCCTTAGGCGATCCCATAGCGGTTACCCTCTCGGGCTACAAACTTTCCTTGCGAAAGCGCGATGCCAAATACATTATGGTGAAGGTGGATGAACTTCAGAAATGATGG
>CAZYPV010000044.1:11136-18361 GCA_964649515.1 uncultured Comamonadaceae bacterium
TCATCTCCTTCAACACTGTAGATGGTGCTCATGGTTCCAACAAATACTTCCCTTGCAGCAAAGGAGGTAATCAAAGCAATGCCAATTTTCCAATCAAAACCCAAAGGACGGATCGCAGGTTCAATCAATCGGCCCATTTGTCCGGCATAACTCTCTCGCAATTTTTCACTGTTGATTTGAACTTGAATTTCTTCTTCAGACATCAAACTGCTCACGCCTTCATTAGCGTATTTTTCTTCGATTTGTTGGAAGGTGTCGCCCGGACCAAAACTGCTCAGTACCCAAAGGATCATGGAAACCACCATAATAACCTTTCCAGCTTCAGTCACGAAGGTTCTTCCTTTCGCCCACATGCTGCTCAATACGTTTTTGTAGGTGGGTTTTTTGAACAAGGGGAGCTCCATCACAAAAGTAGAACGTTGGTTTTGTTGAATGAAGCGGTTCATTACCCACGCTACGGCTCCAGACATCAATATCCCCAAGAGATACAATCCCAGCATGAACAATCCTTGCAGATTGATGAAGCCCAGAACATTTTTGTCGGGAACGATGAAGGCCACCAAGAAAACATACACCGGCAAGCGTGCAGAACAGCTCATGAGTGGTGTAATGAAGATGGTGAGCAAACGTTCTTTCACATTTTCAATACTTCGCGCCGCCATTACGGCAGGAACCGCACATGCAAATCCACCAACCAGAGGTACAATGCTCTTTCCATTCAAGCCTACCTTGCTCAAAAGGCGGTCGTTAATGAAGCTTACCCGAGACATGTAGCCGCTATCTTCCAGTGCGGTAATGAGTCCAAAGAGAATCATGATCTGTGGAATGAAAATCACCACACCCGCTAGTCCGGCAAGAATTCCGTCGGTAATGAAACTGTTCAATAAACCTTCGGGCAAAGCTACTCCCACAGCTTCAATGAGCCAAGCCATTCCAGCGTCAATCCATTCCATAGGGTAGGCGGCTAGCGTAAATACGGCCTGAAACAACAAGAAGAAGACCCCTAAGAAGATCAAGGTGCCCCAAATTTTATGCGTGAGCACTTTGTCCAAACGCTTGCTCATCAAAGCACTCTTCTCACTCGCTCGTGGTCGGTGAACAAAGTCCTTATGAACTTGATTGATCCAATGATAGCGCTCACTGATTTCCCAAAGTTGCCAATCGCTCTCTGTTTTTTCCAGTGCGGCAAATTCATCCTGAAATTGGGCTTTGTCGTCGTCCGAGAGCCAGGTTTTCAATGGGAGTGAAGCGAGGGTGTGAAATCTTCGATATCCTTTCAATTCGGGTTGATGTCCTTCTTCTTCGCGCAACCACTCGCCGAATTGAAGTCGTGTTGTTCCCGTTCGAAACTGGGGTTCATCCAAGGCCAATTTGAGTTGCTCTATTCCCTTTCCTGTAGAGGCATTTAAGCTGAGAACGGGAATGCCAATGGTTGCTTCCAATCCTTTGAGATCGATTTGAAAGCCCTTTTCCTCGGCCAAATCGGTCATGTTCAAAACACAAACCGCAGGAATCCCTAAATCCAGCACTTGAGAGGCCAAGAAGAGGTTCCTTTTCAAGTTAGAAGCATCCAGCACCAAGACCAAAAGCTCGGGGTATTCCGGAGAAGATTCATTCAAGAGGGCGTCGTGCACCACTTGCTCGTCCAAACTTTTGGGGTACAAGCTATATGCACCAGGAAGGTCGGTAACCTGAACTTTATTGCCCGATGGGAGCGAAAAAGAGCCCACTTTTTTATCCACCGTTACCCCGGCAAAGTTGCCCACCTTTTGCTTGAGTCCAGTGAGCACATTGAACAACGATGTTTTTCCACAATTGGGATTTCCTACTAGGGCAATTTTAAGCATGCTTCTACGGCAGATTGAACTGCGAAATTCGTTCCTAATTCATCAAAAACCAATACCCACTAATCGGTATTTGCTTACTTTAACTTCTCTTCTAATCCTTGGAGCTGAGTGTAAAGGAGGTGCAAAGGTAAGCCCATAACGGTGTAATAGGAACCACGAATTTCCACAACGCCAATGGCACCAATAAAGTCTTGAATTCCATAGGCTCCAGCTTTATCAAAGGGGGGGTAGGTGTCGATATAATGTTCAATTTCTTCTAAACTGAGCTCACGAAAATGAACTTCTGTGCTGTCGTGAAATACCTTCAGCCCTTCTTTGCTGTAAAGGGCGCATGCGGTAATGACTTCATGCTTCCTTCCACTCAACTGTTTTAGCATGGCTGTGGCTTCTTCCTTGTCGTTGGGTTTGTTCAAGATCTGCCCGTCGATGCAAACGGTTGTATCGGAGGTAATGATGATGTTTTCTCCAAGCGTTTCTCCTTCAAAGGCCCGAGCTTTTTTTTCAGCGAGGTGACGTGCAACTTCGGCTCCTTGGAAATGCTCAGCGTAAGATTCATCGGTTTCTTTGGTGCGAATTTCAAAGTCCAATTCCAGCATTTTCAAGAGTTCTTGTCGGCGCGGAGATTTGCTGGCGAGGATGATTTTTCGTCCGGATAGGGAGTTTTTAAGTAAGCTACACATAGTGCCCGCAAGGTAACGAAGAATGGAAAAATAGCCGCTTTGGGATAAAAGGTTAATAAGTCGCTTTTGCACTCGCTTCAATAAGACTAATTTTGCAGCATGCAAGAGAAGGTCATTATCCTCGATTTCGGATCGCAATACACGCAGTTGATTGCCCGAAGAATCCGTGAACTGAACATTTATTCAGAGATCCACCCTTGGAACAAAGCTCCGGAGTTGGACGATTCAGTAAAAGCCATCATCCTTTCTGGAAGTCCGCATTCCGTGCGCGATGAAAAGGCACCAAAACCCGATCTATCGGCCTACCGAGGAAAACTACCTTTGTTAGGGGTTTGTTTCGGTGCTCAATACTTGGCGCAATCGAATGGTGGTGAGGTGCTCCCGTCAGAGATTCGAGAGTATGGTCGGGCCAACTTGTCTTTTGTAGAAGACAACAATCCTTTGGTGAAAGGGGTGAGCAACGGTTCTCAGGTTTGGATGTCGCACGGGGATACCATCAAAAATGTTCCTTCCAATTTCAAGACGATCTGCAGTACCTCCGATGTAAAATACGCAGGCTACGCAATCGAGGGAGAGGAAACCTTCGGTATTCAATTCCACCCAGAGGTGTATCACAGCACGGACGGCGCTGTTTTGTTGAAGAATTTTGTGGTGAACATCGCTGGGTGCAAACAGGATTGGACCCCGATGTCTTTCGTCGAAGAAACCGTTGATGCCTTGAAGACCAAATTGGGGTCGGATAAGGTGATTCTCGGTTTGTCTGGAGGAGTAGACAGCTCCGTGGCGGCAATGTTGTTGCACAAAGCGATTGGCAAAAACTTGCACTGCATTTTTGTAGATAACGGTTTGCTCCGGAAGAATGAATTCGATGAGGTGCTGGAGAGTTATAAGGATATGGGATTGAACGTGAAGGGAGTTCGCGCTGCCGATCGTTTTTATGCCGAGTTGGATGGATTGAGCGATCCCGAAAAGAAAAGAAAGGCCATTGGAAAGGTATTCATCGATGTTTTTGATGAAGAGTCCCAATTGGTGAGCGACGCGAAATGGCTCGGACAAGGAACCATCTATCCAGACGTGATTGAGTCGGTTTCTGCTAGTGGCGGACCCTCAGCAACCATCAAATCTCACCACAACGTAGGTGGATTGCCCGATTACATGAAGTTACAGGTGGTTGAACCGCTCCGTTTGTTGTTCAAAGATGAAGTGAGAAGAGTAGGGAAGGCTTTGGGAATCAAGCAAAGTATTTTGGGCCGACACCCATTCCCAGGGCCTGGCTTGGGAATTCGTATCTTAGGAGACATCACCCCAGAGAAAGTGAGAATACTTCAGGAAGTAGATCATATTTGGATTCAAGGATTAAAAAAGGCCAACCTGTACGATGAAGTTTGGCAAGCTGGAGCAATATTACTGCCCGTGCAAAGCGTTGGTGTAATGGGTGATGAAAGAACCTATGAACAAGCCGTTGCTCTGAGAGCTGTGAGTTCAACGGATGGGATGACTGCAGACTGGTGCCACCTACCTTATGAATTTTTGGCACGAGTTTCGAATGAAATCATCAATCGGGTGAAAGGAGTGAACCGGGTGGTGTATGACATCAGCAGTAAACCCCCAGCAACCATTGAATGGGAATAATGGAAAAAACGATAGCGTTAAACGACAAACTAAAAACGGGAGTACTCCTTCTGATCTTCTTCTTCATAACTACCCTTGCCTTGGCGCAAGATCGAGTGATTGAAGAACGGAATGGAGCATCTTTCTTTGTGCATCAAGTAGCTAGCGGACACACCCTTTATTCCTTGTCCAAACTTTATGGGGTTGAGGTGGAAGACATCGTGAAACACAACGAAGGGGCAGATCAAGGCTTGAGCATTGGGCAAACCCTGTACATCCCAGTACCGGGATCGTATCGCGAAGATCCCTGGGAAAATCCCATCCGCATCGAAAACGGCTTCATGATTCACCGGGTGCAACGAAAAGAAACGCTTTACAGCATTAGCAAGCAGTATGAAGTGGACATGAACGATATGCTCGCGTTGAATCCCGGAATTGAATTGGGCTTGAAGGAAGGTGTAGAACTGCGCATTCCCCAACGTGTGGAAATCGAAAGTGTTGCCATTGATCTCCCCGAAATACCTGAAGATTCACTTGAAACGCACATTGTGCTCGCGGGTGAAACTTTGTACAGCATTTCAAAAATGTATGGCCACCGAGTGAACGATATTGTTGCCCTCAACCCAGGTGCAGAGCTGGGATTGGACATTGGTCAAGTTCTTCGCTTGCCGGAAGTGAAAGAGGATTTTATGGGGGAAGAGAAAATGGATTTCAAACTTGAGCTCCCCGATTCGCTTTTGCTGAAGGAGGAATATCAAGTGGCCATCATGCTCCCGTTTTACCTTGAAAGTCTGGAAGATGAAAGCGTGGAGTTGGATGGGAAAAGTCGTCGACTCCAAGAAATAGCCATGAGTTTTTATCGAGGTGCAAGCATGGCTTTGGATAGTTTAAAGAAACGTGGCGCCCGTTTGAAGGTTCAAGTTTTGGATGTAAGCAGCGATGAAGACGTCAATGCCTTGATCGCTTCAAAAAAATTGGACAACTGTGATTTGATCATTGGTCCGCTCCAAAAAAGCACACTGATCAGCATTTCCAAATTTGCGAATCCGCGAGGCATTCATGTCGTTTGTCCAACCATCAGTAAGAACAGCATTCTTCTGGCAAGTTCCAACCTTTCCAAAGTCAAAAGTTCGGAGAGTTCCCACATTAAATCAATGGCCAAGTTCATCTCCAAAAATCACAGCCAAGATCAAGTGATTTTGATCAACAGCATGGACGTTTCGGATGCGCGGAAAGTGCAATTGTTCAAGAAATACTACGGAGAATATACCGCAAACCTCACCGATTCTGCTCAGCGCACACTCCTTGAGTTCACGGCTTCATCCAAATTTGTTGGTGCGCTGGAAGGGAAATTGAGCAAGTTTAGAAGAAATGTGCTTGTTGTTCCGGCGGGGAAGGAGAGCCGCTCCATGATTGCCAACCTGCAAACCATTTTACAGTTGTTGGATGAAGAGGTGTACGATGTGGTGGTTTTTGGTACGGAAGATTGGATGAGTTTCGATTTCCTCGATGCCGCTTTCAAAAACAAGATTCAATTGTGCGTGCCTACTTCAATGCACATCGATTACCAAAACGAAGAGGTGAAGGCACTGGTGAAGAGCTTTAAGCAAAACTACATGACGGAACCGGGCGATTATGGTTTTCTGGGCTATGATGTGATGCTTTTCTACGGACAAGCTTTGCTGCAATTTGGCTTAAATTTCCCCAACGAATTTGATGCGGTGAAGCAAGAGGGCTTGCTGCATTTGGGAATGGATTATTATAAGACAGGAATGGAGTCGGGCTACGAAAACGAAAGCACGGTGCTCTTGAGGTACAACAACTATCAACTCGAAATAGTACATGGTGGATAAAGCGCAGTTGAAAGTCGCTTTTCAACAAATTCAAGATGACATCTGTCAAGCACTAACAGCTTGCGATGGGAAGGCAGCTTTTCAAGAGGATTCTTGGGAGAGGGCTGGTGGCGGTGGTGGACGATCTCGAGTTATCGCAGATGGAGCCATCTTTGAAAAGGGAGGAGTGAATTTTAGTGAAGTGCATGGGGAAGTTACTGCCGGACTCCAAAAGCAATTGGACACAGAAGCTGAGCATTTTTATGCCACTGGGGTGTCCATCGTGATCCATCCCAACCATCCCAGAGTGCCCATCATTCACATGAATGTGCGTTATTTTGAATTGTCAGACGGAGTGGCTTGGTTTGGTGGTGGAATTGATCTTACTCCCCATTACGTCAACAACGAAGACGCAAAATTCTTTCATCAGTCTTTGAAAGCGGTGTGTGATCGGCATCAAGAAGTGGCGAGTTACCAAAAGTTCAAAGCTTGGGCAGACGATTACTTCTACTTACCCCATCGCGAGGAAACCCGTGGAGTGGGGGGCGTGTTTTATGATCATTTGGGCAAGGATCAAGCCGAGAAAATGGATGAAATTCAAGCCTTCACCATCGATCTAGCACAACAATTTGCACCCATTTACACCGCTTTGGTGAACAAAAACCGCGAACTTGAACGAACAGCCGCAGACCGGGAGTGGCAGTTGCTTCGAAGAGGTCGTTACGTCGAGTTTAACCTCGTTCACGATCGAGGAACCCGCTTTGGTTTGGTTTCGAATGGGAGAACAGAAAGCATCTTGATGAGTTTGCCCAATACGGCCAATTGGACCTATCAATATCAGCCAGAAGAAGGAAGTGAAGAAGCCCAAACGCTATCACAATTGAAGAAGGGTGTGAACTGGTTGGGGAGTTGATTCCCTCATGTCGAAATTCTGCAATCACTTGTAAAAAGAAAAAAAGCTCCCGTTGGAGCTTTTAATGTTTGGTGCGATAGAGATTGGTCAGTTGTTTCAAAGATGCCAGATTTCAATGGATTTACCCGTTTTGAGCTCAGAATCTTCAAAACGACAATTTGTAAAACTTAAAACCTCGTACTCCGAACAAGCCGTGTGCATTAGTTCCAATTCCGCTAGAATCCACCAAACGAGGAAGATTTTTTTCAGTTGTCCAAATATCCAGAATATGAAGAGGTGAAATCAAACGCATTTTGTCGGAGATGTGCTGCGTGATTTTACGATAGCGCTGAGTAATTCTAC
>CAZYPV010000044.1:18461-27701 GCA_964649515.1 uncultured Comamonadaceae bacterium
TTGAGTCAACCTTTAATGGCGCCCATTGCTTCAGAACCCAACGTTTGTTCTTCTGTCGATTCAGTGCCAGATGACCTACTTCATTCTTGGTTCATTTCCGAAGATGACTTAAATCTGCTTTTAAAACAGCGTCAAGGAAGAGGGGATGATGCTTTTGCAGGGATACGCATCTATCCCGCATTACGTCAGCAGCCCTATAAATTGGGGCAAACTCAAGGTCTTTTGGAAAATGCCATGACTTTGGTAATTTGTCCTACCTTCGAAAAAGCAGGGACTTATGAAAATCAGTATAACATCGTTTCTGGCGATACCAATATTGTTTCTTTTGAATTCTTGCCTTCTTGTCCTGAAGTGTGTCCTTCAGAAACCTTTGGTAAATTTGATTTGGCTCGTAAAAACTACCCTCAAACCAATTGTACAGAACCCTGTCAGTAAACGCTTATCAACTCTATGCTTAAAGCAATTTGTCTATGTATGTTGGTGTTGATTTCGATCTTGGGCATTATCCGATTTAGACAATTGGATATATCCGTCCGTATCATCAGTATTTTGTTGATTTACACCGCCGTTCACGAGTATTTTGCCCAAGTTCCTCTTTATAAAGATTTCAGGATTTACTGGTTGTACGGCGGACTTAGTGCTGCACTTTATGTACTTGCATTCAGGAGTATGTTGGTGAAAAAGAGACAAAAAGCGCTGCTGCTGTCCTTCGCAATTGCCTATGCCTCAGTAGGTATTGTTAAATTTCTTTCAGCCGCATCGAAGTTTCCGTCTTACTTTATTCTAACAAGTATTTTGATCATTGTTTTTTCGGCCATCCTGGGTTTATATTCTCTCCTAGAAAAGTCAGACGACAGGCCGTTGTACAAGAATCCCGATTTTCTCTTGGCCGCGAGCATCATTGTTTATCAATGTACCTTCTTTACTTATTTGGGGTATTACAATACCGTGATGTCATCCATTGGAATGAACCCTTTCATTGTTGATTTGCACATTTGCTTCTCCATTTTGTATTATCTCTGTTTTGGCATTGCTTTCTGCCTTCCTCAAAAGAGAGTCATTCCCCCCTTAAATGCACTTCATCTATGAATACAGAGGCTCAAATGGTCATATACGGTGGTGCCATCTTATTTCTAATGTTGGCCATAGCTCTCGTGATGTTTGTTGTGCTTTACAAGAAGACCCAAAAGTCCTATCACAAAGACCGAGTTCTCCTTCAAAAAGAGTTTCAATCAGAACTGCTGAGTTCTCAATTGGAAACGGCGCAGATCACCATGAATCAAATTGCTCAAGAAATTCACGACAATATCGGTCAGCGCATGACCCTCGCCATTCAAATGAATCAGCAGGGGCTTCAAGGAAAAGAAATAAAAAATCTGCTTGAAGAAATGTTGCGCGATTTAAGAGACTTGTCTCGAAGCTTACACTCATCGCGAATCAAAGAGTTTGGCTTGGATTTGGCGCTGGAAAAGGAATGTGAACTGATCGCAAAAGCCACGGGAAAGAGCTGCACCTATCAACCTCCACAAGATCACGTTGCGCTGGATGAAAAAGAAGAAATCATTCTCTTTCGATGTGCACAAGAGATTCTTTCCAATGCGATTCGACACGCAAAAACCCCGACCATCAAAGTAGAACTAACACAGAAAAACAACCAAGTACATCTCATCATTGAGGATTTAGGAATGGGCTTCGATACTAGTCGAACCAATCATTCTGGCTTGGGAATGAAAAGTCTCAAAAACCGGGTCGATATGATTAATGGTCAATTGAACATCAAGAGCATTTTAGGCCAAGGAACCCGTGTTGAAATTAACCTAACCCAACAACGCTCATCATGAAATTAAGAGTAGCCATAGCCGATGATCACGACCTGATCAGGGAAGGTGTTGCCCGCCTTGTAGAAGAAGGCGATGCCGAAATCAAAATACATGCGAACAACGGCGCAGATCTCATTGCTAAAATAAAAGGCGTCGATCTCGATTTGGTGCTCATGGACATCAACATGCCTGAAAAAGACGGAATCGAGACCACGCAATGGATTACAGAAAATCGTCCAGAATTGAAGGTGATAGCGCTTAGTGCCCTCGAAGATGACATCAATGTTATTCGAATGTTGAAGGCAGGTGCGCGTGCATACTTATTGAAAAGCTCGAGACGCGAACAAATGCAGCGCGCCATCAAAGATGTGCATGAAAATGGCTATCATTTTTCCGACCTCGTCTCTGGAAAGCTCATTAAAACATTGCATACCAATCAATTGAGTGCAGAAGCTCAGGCGGGAATCTCCTTTTCAGATCAAGAAATTAAGTTCATTCAATACCTGTGTACGGAACTTTCGAACAAAGAGATTGCCGACAAGATGAACGTTTCCCCAAGAACTTCAGAAGGTTGGCGTAAGGCCATTTGTACCAAACTCAATGTCAAAACAAGGGTGGGAATTGTGCTTTTTGCAATGAGAAACAATTTGGTGGAGTGATAAGACCATTTCAATGCGAATATAGGTGAGTAGTTCATCTCGTTCTAGGGAGATCATACGGACAGGAACCAAAAGCGTCGGCATTTTTTGCCGACGCTTTTTATTTTGTCATTCGATACATTCCGAAGTTTTAGAACACCACAATTTTTTCGATGTGCAGCTCGTCACCTCTTCTGAAATGGATGAAATAGATTCCTTTTCCAAAGGCTTTCAGGTCGAAACGTTGAATCTGGCCTTCTTTGATGCTTGCTATTGATTTGGATTGAATCAATCGTTGCATTCCATCATAGATGTTGATCTCCATACCTTCGTCCAAGCCTTGATGGATGGCGATTTTAAAATCTCCATTGTTCGGGTTGGGGAATACGGTGATCAGTTCATCCAGTGCAAACACGCTTGGAACGAAAATTTCAGCACACACCTTTTTAACACAGGTGGTGCCATCAGCTGCTGTGCGGTATACTCGAACGCAAACAGTATAGATGCCAGGACCTGGGAAGGTATGAATGATGGACTGATTGCCCATGGAAGTTTCAATTGGGCTGCCATCTCCAAACTTCCAATACATGAGATCACACTCACCAAAATAGAGGTAATCGGTCATGGTAAATCCGATGGTGTATGGTCCTATTCCCGCTGTGGTGAAGCCCAAATTCACGGCATCAAAGAAACTCTCATCACAAGCACACTCGCTGGCAAACCCACAGTCTGGAAGCGTGATGCAATGCTCAAAATTACAGCAGCTCAAGTACTGACCATTTGGACCAACTTCGTGAAGGGTAACAGTGAAACAAACGGTTTGCCCCGCAAGCGCGGGAGACCCAATGTTCAAATTCACGGGTCCAAAGAAGGACCCAGGAGCCAATGCACCCGTGTTCACCACTTGATTGTAAGCCCAAAGTGCAGGGTCATTAAAGGTAATGACAGCCTCGGACACGACAAAGTTAGAGGTGTTCTTCAATACTGCACTCCAATCCCAGGTGTTTTGTTCGCAGTTGATGCTTTCCTCGGTGAAGTAACCACAATCCGGCTCACAGTAATTGGAAATGGTATCTCTACACACCACCTCTCCAGCAACCATCCACTTGATTTCCATGAGTTGGGGAGGTGCAACGTTGGTTTGTGTGCAAATTTCAGGCAAAGTAAAAGTACCTCCCGGCACAAAATTTCCGAAGGTCGCATCGGGAATCAAACTAAATGAGGTGCCGGTGTAGTTGCTCGTGAGCCATCCCGATCCAATAAAGTTGCCCACCGTTAGGGTTGTGGATGGAGATATGGCACATACCGCAATTTCATCGAAAAAGGCCGGTGAGTAATTGTTGAACAAATCAACACTCACACAACAATCATCAGGGTCGGTGGTGTTCACTGCAAATATGCCCACATCTTCACATGGATCACAAGGTGGGATATCAATACAATACAATGTATCCAAGCTACAGCACTCCGTATTGGGAACTTCCAATGGATCAAATTCATGTGCAATCAAGTTGTAGCAGAATACCTCCCCACCAATGGCCGGACCAGATAGAATGGCCGTAAAACTTTGGCAAGTACCTGGGGCTATTGCTGGTGATGGAGTGAAGGTGGAAGGACTGACCGTCAAAAAGCCCGGAGTGATTGCGTCCATATTGAAATAACCTACCGACCATGGTGCATCGTGTGGATTGCAAACGGTAAAGTTGTAAACCGTTTGTCCATCTTCACAATAAATTTCATGATCACGCAGATATAGACAATCAGGCTCTACCGGACACTCAAAAATCAAGGAGTCTTGACATGCGACCATGTTGTCGAAGTCGTACCAATCAATGTAAACCGTTTGCGGACTATTTACCACGTTCTCTAAACAAAGCGTGATGACATTGTTCAATGTACCTGTGGGTATTGGGTTTCCAAGGACATTTGACGCTAAAGTCACAGAGTTAGAAGTACTCCCCATTAAACTCAAAGATGGATCAATCGAAAGGGGATCAAAGGCAAAATCTGCGTCGGACGTGTAGATGGACATCCCTTGAAGCGGACCGCTGTATCCGTTGCTGTAATGAAGGTCAAAACAACATGGACTAGCTTCATTGTTGTTGACCACAGGTGTGGAGCTAACGAACACATCTTCGCAACCATTACAAGGAATGATCTCCAAAACCAAGAGTCCTGATGTATTGCTACAACCAAAACTGTTCTCCACCGTTACCGTGTAGGTTCCGCTCAAAGAAGCCATATAGCAAGGCATTGTAGCACCCGGAATTGGATTACCATTGAGGTTCCATTGATAGCTCACAAATCCCACCGGTGCGCACAATTCGTAAGGCTCACACGCAGTATAGCATCCAACAGGTACCAAGCACAGGTCGGGCTGTGGGTTCACTGTACCCTGTGAGGTAAAACTGCAACCCGTGGTATCGTCTGTACCAGTAACATAATAAGTACCTGCTTGAGTGGTCGTCATTACTGGGCCTACTTCGCCGTTGCTCCAAACATAGGAAACACCAGCTTGAACAGGCACCACCGAGAGGGTGTTCAATTCACCTTCGCAAGCATTTGGCGCTACAGTTACACTGAAAGAGGGAGAAATAGCTAAGAATACATCAAATGGTGCAGAAACACTGGTACAGCCATTTTCATCGGTAACTTCTACATAAAATTGGGTTGACGTTAGTGGGGTACAAACAGAAAGTTGATGTCCTCCACCCAGCGGAGTGCCAAATTGATTGTACCATTGATAGGTCAGGCCGCCACTCAAAGGAGCACTCAAAACAGTACATCCTGCATCACAAATGAAAGAATTGCCTGAAATGGTAGCATTGGGTAGAGGAAGCTCAACCACCTCAACTTCTTCCAACAAGGATTGGCATCCATTGGCATCCGTCAACAATACATCATAAACACCAGCCCCAACGGTAATGGAAGGGCTTGTTGCTCCGTTCGACCATAAATAAGAATAACCAGGAGGTGCAGACAACACAGTGGTTTCGCCCAAGCAAATCGCTAAACCGGGACTTGCGGTGATGCTCAAATCTGGAATTGCCGGTGAAACGTTGATGCTTACCGTACTCGTTGAAGTACATCCTGCAGCGTTGCTCGATACTACTGTCACGTTATACGTACCTGGAGTAGTATAGGTGTGAGTCGTATTTGCCCCTAAAAAGATGGAGGCATCATCAAAATCCCAGTTGAATTCAATGGCGCCGCTCGCTGAAGCACTCATCACAATGGGGTCGCCAACACAAGTTGGTCCGGGCACTATAGTGATATTCGTTGCTCCAACCGAATCAATAAATACGTTGTGAGTGATGCTTGCCTGACAACCTCCTGCCGTGGTTACCGTTAATGTCACGGGATGATTTCCCGGAGGAATGGGCAAGGCGAAATCGAACACAGGGTTCATTGCAGTGGATGTTCCAAATCCGTTGAAATCCCAAAAATAACTCACAATGGTGTTGGCAGGGTCGGTGTTGATGAAGGTAGCAAACTCGTTGAACTGCACTTCAGTGCAAGAATTGAATGAAAAATCAAACTCCGCAGCTACAGGAACACAAACGGTTCTGGAGTCGCTCACGGTGCAAAAATCCACACCGTTTACATCGGGTACCAAGCCCGAGGCCTGAACAAAGTAACACCCGGCGGTGGTATAGGTGTGAGAAGTGGGATTCGACCCCGAACCATTGGTGTCTCCAAAGCTCCACAAATTGAAGGTGGCATTGCTCATGCTGGCTTCAAAGTCGATCACATTGCAATTCGGACTTTGGTTGAGTGCTGTGCTGATTCCAAAAGAGTAGGGTTGGGGATTGCAGGGTGCAGAGACACAATCGGACTCAGTGACTACAATCGGATCAGAGCTGCTGGTGCAACCGGTATTGGTATCCGTAACAACCACATAATAAGAAAAACTGCCCGGTGAACCTTGGAAAGGATGGGTGTAAGTATCTGTTGTTGCACCAGGCACAAGAACACCTCCACAATACCACTGATAGGTGTTGTTTGCGTTGTATTGCGCAATCATGGTGACGGTGTGAGGATTCGACAAGCAAATGCTCGTGGAATTTCCGGTGGAAATGGAGGCGGTTGGCCCAGGCACAGCGTTCGCATCAAAGCTCGACGTGGCCTCACAACCATTGCCGTCAATGGTCGTGACCGAGTAATTTCCTTGTGAGCTTATCGTGGTGGTCGGACTACTGTCTCCGGTTGACCATGAATAGGATGAGAACGGAGTGGTTGTGGCTAAGGTGGCCGATACGGAAGGGCAAAGGATTCCCGTCTGACTAATCACTGGAACAATCGCTTGGTTCACAGGTACATTGATCGACTCAATAGAAACATTTCCGCAAAGTTCAACCTGAGCTGTGAGAGTAGCCATTCCAGACCAATTGTTCCATTGGACTTGGGTGTTTTCGTCGTTTTGGAGTAGCACACTCCCGGCTTCTGGCGGAGATACCGACCAAGTGATGCTTGCATCAACATCTTGGCCCGGGCTCAATACATGTGAACTGATGGTATTTGAACAAGCGACACCGGGGGAAATGGCCAAAGGTCCGGCAATCTCTTTATCATCGACATTGAGGGTGAAGCTGCTTGATGAGCATCCTGCGGGACCTGTGGATTGTGCATAAACACTTAGTGAAAACGGACCTGGGACATTCAGCCAATCAACCCCTACGCTCGTTCCCGTTGGAGAACTCAAGTTTCCATTAACAGCCGACCAGTAGTAGGTGACACCGGGACTTGGTGATGGAATGTTATAGTAGTGGGTGGAATTGGGACAAACCGAAATAGCTCCGTCGATGGCCGTTGGAGCAGGAATGTTTTGTACTTGTACAATGGTAGATGCTGTGGTGTTGCAATAATCCAAGGGGTTCAAGGGAGTAGCTTGGATAACGTAGGTGCCGCCAGCAGTCCAATTAATATTGATTTGATCACTGCCATCACCACTAAAAGGATGGGATGGGGTAATGGTCCAAGTACAATTTGGATTAGGAGATGAGAAAGCCTGAATATTGGACAGGTCTCCTATACAAACCACGCTTGGGCCAGCATTTGAGATGTTAAATGAAGGAACGATATTCACTTCAAGGTCTGCAGATCCACTGCAGTCGCCTGCACTGTGATTGGGCAAACCGGCTAAAAAACCGCTTTCATAATCTACATGAACGCTGCCCACTCCCGCTGGTCCCCACAAAACACTGATGCAATTTCCGTCTGCTGAGGAAACAATGGTTCCTCCAACTACGGTCCAAGTATAAACTGTGCTTTGCCATTTAGGAACGCAATAAGTTTCCGTGCTGTATTCACAAGCTATATCATCTCCATCGATTTCACCATTGGCTGCAATGATGGGTACGTTCACAGTGGTGGGATTGGAGCAGTAAGCCGCATCACATCCTGTTACAGCCAAACTTACTGTTCCAACAGGACCAGCGCCCCAAGTGACATTAATGGTGTCCGTTCCTTGTCCTGTAAAGCTCAAGGGATTACCATCCGCATCCAAAACAGTCCAAACATACGTTCCACAGTTGGCCGCATCCGTCCAATAATCCGAGTTGTCTCCTTCACACAAGGTTGAAATCCAGTAGATGTTGGGACCGGGTAAATCGTCAACTTCAACGGTGCTTGTAATCACATCCGTACAGCAACATAATGGATTGCCTTCTGCGTCATAATTGGCTTTGGTGGCTGTTAGTGTTACAGTATAGGTACCCGGACTGCTATAAGTGTGACAGGGGTCGGACATATTGGAAGTAACCCCATCACCAAAGTCCCACTGATAACTGTCTGCATTGGTGCTCAGATTGTCGAAGCAAATGGGGGAGTCCAGACACACATAGCCAGAAGAGGTGAAGGCGGCATCGGGTCCTTCAAGGATGTTCACGCAAAAGTTATAGGTCGTTGGAACTCCATTCGCGTCATAGACATCCAGAATTACAAATCCGCTTCCAAAGGCATCCCAAGACACGATCAATTCAGCAGGATTTGCCCCAACATTTCCTGTTCCACCGATCACGTTCACCCAATCGTAGGAAAACAAGGGATTGTAAGGAAATTGCAGGGTCGATACGGAGTTTTCACAGACATCAAAACAATCAACGACACCCATTTCTTCCGTTCCCGGAATAATGCCCAACATGGTTTCCAAATCAATGATGGAGCAATCGGGTTTACCGCATTTCACAGTGATGCGCAAGTTGGCTTCAAGCACCTCTTGTGTGCCGTCCTGAAAAAAGATGGTATAAGGAATGAAATGCTCGCCACAGCAATCAATGTCTTGCAGGCTGTTTGGGATCACCGTTCCATCTTCGCTGATCGAAAAGCACTCATTACCTTGAGATTCGACGATGTAAGGGAAATCGGAGATGCCATCGTTGCAAATCACGTTGTAGTTCAGAAGTTCGCCCTCATTGATGCAAAGCACATCGTCAGCGGCCCAGAGACCACAATCGGGAGTGTAAACGCAAGTAGCATCATCTTCCAAAGCGGCGGGGTTGTAGTTGCATGCAGTAGGATCGGTACATCCTCCGCAATTGACTTGAGATAAAGAATGAAGGGGAGAGAAAATCATGATCACCAATAGCGTAATCATTACCGAGAGGGGGGCAAGGTGTTTCATTGTTAAGATCGTATTCTGCACCTCAGAATGTACTGACTGAGATACATGGTTAAGGGTTTGGTTGGTTGCAGTTATGCACCCTTATAATGTAAGAATATTTTTTGAATCGACGACCTGTTGTGGAGAAATACAAGGGTTTGGTTGATGATCAAATCGGGAG